>JANLPN010000542.1:0-2679 GCA_031367285.1 Betaproteobacteria bacterium
ATTCGCTGACTTTGCAAAGTACGGCATGCGCCTGTCCCTGCTCGGCCACCGTCGCCACTTCCTGCAACTTGCTGCCGCCAGTGCCACTACCCTGTGGCTGCCGCGCAGCGCATGGAGCCAGCCCCGGTTCAGAAGCAACCCGTTCACACTCGGCGTGGCCAGCGGCTCACCCACCGCCGACGGCGTGGTGTTGTGGACCAGGCTGGCACTCTATGGTCTGTTTGGCTCCGGTATCGGCGAGGACCCGGTTACGGTGCGCTGGGAACTGGCCCTTGACGACAAGTTCACGCGTATCGTGCAAAACGGGCAGGCCCAGGCGATGCCAGAGCTGGCGCACTCGGTGCATGTGGAAGTGGCGGGGCTGGAGAGTGACCGCTGGTACTTCTACCGCTTTATGGCGGGTGATGCGGTGAGCAGCACCGGCCGTACCCGCACTCTGGCGGCACCCGACGCGCCGGTGGACCGGCTGCGCCTGGCCTATGCCTCCTGCCAGCGCTGGGAACACGGCTACTTCAGCGCCTACCGCCACATGCTGGAAGAGAACCTCGATCTGGTGCTGTTCCTGGGCGACTACATCTATGAATACCCCAACGCCTCCAATGCGGTACGCAGGCCCAGCGGCGGCTGGGTGCTGACGCTGGAAGACTACCGCCAGCGGTATGCGCTGCACAAGGGTGATGCCGATCTGCAGGCCATGCATGCCGCCTGCCCTTGGCTCGTGACCTGGGACGACCACGAAGTGCAAAACGATTACGCCGGCCGGCAACCGGGCGACAGCGGCCCGGCGGTGGCCAGTTTTGCGGCGCGGCGCGCAGCGGCCTACCAGGCTTTCTACGAACACATGCCGGTGCGCGCCTCAGTGCTCACGCAGGCCGTGGCCGGCCTGGCCAGCGGAGCCGAGATGCGTATCTATGCCCAGCTGCGGCATGGCCGACTGGCCAATTTCAGCATGCTGGACGCGCGCCAGTACAAGGACCCGCAGGCCTGCACACGCGGCGGTCTGCCGGGCTCCAGCACCCTGGACCCGGCCACCTGCGCCAGTTGGGATGACCCGGCGCGCAGCATGCTGGGCGAACAGCAGGAACGCTGGCTGGACGCCGGCTTTGCCGCAGCCCGCGCAGGTGCGGTCTGGAACATCATCGGGCAGCAGACCCTGCTGGGCCAGCGCGACTTCCGCCCCGGGCCGCAACGTTTCCTGTGGAACGACGGTTGGGACGGCTACGGCGCCGCGCGCACGCGCCTGACCGATTCGTTGCGCAAAAACGCGGTGGCCAACGCCGTGGTGCTGGGCGGTGACGTGCATGAAAACTGGGTCGGCCACGTGAAGGCCGACTACAGCGACCCGCGCAGTCCGTCGCTGGGTGTCGAGTTCTGCGGCACCAGCATCACCTCGCGTTCCGATGGCAACGCCAAGACGGCGGAGCGCCTGGCCGAGAACCCGCATTTTGTATTCGCCGATACACAGCGCAAAGGTTATGGCGTGGCCGAGTTCACGCCCAGACAGCTCACCACCAGCTTGCGCGTGGTGGACGACGTGACGCTGCGGGAAACAAAAATAGAGACACTGGCGCGTTTTGCCGTACAGGCCGGAAAGCCCGTGGTGGAAAAGGCGTGACACCGGTAGCGCGACCTGGATACCCATGACAAGCCCCGATGAGCTCACGCGTTGGCGGGACGTGCAACGGGCCAACCTGCTGGCGCAGCGCACTTCTTTATCGACCGACCAGCATCGCAGCTGGAACGACACCATCACCGCTTTGCTGTTGCACGGCTTTCCACTGATGCGTGGCAGCATCCTGGGTTTTTACTGGCCGTTCAAGGGCGAGTTCGACCCGCGTTTTGCCATCTACAGCCTGCGACAGGCCGGTGCCAGGGTGGCCTTGCCCGTGGTGCTGCAAAAGAATGCCCCGCTTGAGTACCGCGAATGGTGGCCCGGGGTCGCCAGTAGCAAGGGGGTTTTCGACCTGCCCATTCCCCATGGCACCGAAGTGCTGCAACCGCAGGTTGTGCTGATTCCCCCGGTCGGGTTTGACGCGCAAGGCCACCGGCTCGGTTATGGCGGCGGCTACTTCGACCGCACGCTCGCCGCCATGTCGCCCCAGCCACTCAAGATAGCCGTGGGCTTCGAGTTGTCGCGCATGGCCACCATCCAGCCGCAGTGGCATGACGTCCCGATGGATTTTGTCGTCACCGAAGCCGGCATACACCGTGTGGGAGAGAACGGTCTGGAACGGGTCATCGGCCCCCTACTGGCGGCCGACCTGGCACACCCCCGCACCCCCCAAAACCCTGACGCCGCCGCGATCCGTTAGCCCTGTGCGGCTGGCTTGCGCGCCGCGTGGTACTTGCCGGTGCCGCGCTGCAGCACCCGGTCGCCGGGCAATACATCGCCGGGCTGCAGTTCACCGGCGCTGCGCACCCGTGCGTAGACCGGCGCGAAGTCTATGCGCTCCAGTTGCAACAGGTCGTCCAGGCTGTCCAGCACAAAATAGGTCTCCTGGAAATCATCGATGCGGTAGCCGGTGCGCATCACACGCTCCAGGTCGAAACCGATGTGGTTCGGCGACGCATCGTCCAGCGCGAACACAGTCTCGGTAAACGACGAGGCGATGCCGGAACCGTAAAGACGCAGGCCGTCCGCCTGCTGCACCAGGCCGAATTCCACCGTGAACCAGTAGA
>JANLPN010000549.1:0-29197 GCA_031367285.1 Betaproteobacteria bacterium
CGTGATGGTTAACGGCCAGGTCATAGCGAGCGGTGCACCGGCGGATATACGTGCCGACGCCAAGGTGCAGGCGGCGTACCTCGGCGAGGAGCATTGAAATGAAAGACGCCCCCTGTCTGTCCGGTCTCACTGCGTGTAGACCGGCCGAACCCCCCACTGGGGGGCGGGCCGGCCGCTTCGGAGCGGCCGTGCGCGGCGGCCGCTCGATCTTTCATGCGTCGTGGGTCGCGCGCAGCGCGGTAGAAAACTGAAATGACCGACATGCTCATCGACGTCAAAAACCTCAACACCTACTACGGCGCCAGCCATATCCTGCGCGGAATCGACTTCCACGTGGCGCGCGGCGAAACCATAGGCCTGATGGGGCGCAACGGCATGGGCAAAAGCACGCTGCTAAAAAGCATCATGGGCCTGGTCAAACCACGCTCGGGCGCGGTAGCCATCATGGGCCAGGCCATGACCGGCCGCGCACCGTATGAGATTGCGTCCATGGGTATCGCCTACGTGCCCGAAGGCCGCGGCATCTTCGGCAACCTGAGCGTGGTCGAAAACCTGAAAATGGCGGCACGCGCCGGCAACACGCCCGCCGCGCGCGAACGCGCCAGGGCCGGACACGACTGGCACTATGAACGCGTGCTGGACACCTTCCCCCGCCTCAAGGAGCGCCTGGGCCACGGCGGCCAGCAGCTCAGCGGCGGCGAGCAGCAGATGCTCACCATTGGCCGCGCCTTGATGACCAACCCCGACGTGTTGATCCTGGACGAAGCCACCGAAGGCCTGGCGCCACTGATTGCCCGCGAAATCTGGCGCATCTGCGCGCTGATACGCGAGAGCGGCATCAGCAGCGTGATCGTCGACAAAAACTGGAAACACGTGACGCAGATCACCGACCGCAACCTGATCCTTGTGAAAGGCCAGGTGGTATTTGCCGGCACTTCGGCCGAGTTGCAAACACGTCCCGGGTTACTGGAGCAGTACCTCGGAGTCTGAGCGGCGGCGGATAGCGGGATGGCGGAACCATTCCCGGCCGGGCCGCTCGAATCAGGTAGCCGGTGGCCGCAGCTGCACTTCGCCAACCCCTATGAGGAACATTCCATGACGACACGTCGGCTGCACCTGATCCTCGGATTTCTAGCCCTGGCCGCCGGTGGCGCATGGGCCCAGGCGCCGCAAAGCGTCAATGTCCGCGGCACGGTGACCGCTTTCGACGGCAAGAACATCACCGTGGCGGCACGTGAGGGCGTTACGGTCGAGGTGGCGCTGCCGGACGAAGTCAACGTGAACGGCACCAAGGCCTTCACGCTGGCCGACATCAAACCCGGCATGACGCTGGGTGTGACCACCATCAAGCGGGCCGACGGGGAAACCGTGGCCCTCGATGTCCGGCCGATTCCGCCTGCCGCCCGCCTTGGCTTGTCACAGTTCGACCTGGCACCCGGCGCCACCATGACCAACGCCACGCTGGAAGGACAGGCGGTGTCGAACAACGGCTCCGAACTGGTGCTGAACTACCAGTCCGGCGCGGTCAAGGTACTGGTGCCGCCCGGCACGCCCATGTCCCAGGCGGTTCCGGGCAATCGTTCGGACATCAAACCCGGCGAGACCGTCTTTATCTCCGCGCGCATCGGCAACGACAACAAGCTGACCGCTGCGCGGGTGCAGGTCAGCACCAACGGCGTCAAACCTACCCAGTAAGGCGCTGGCACCGGCTGCGTGTTGCGGCGAGGCGGCCGGGGTGAAGGGGCCGACGGGTTGGTAACATCCGGGTGTTGCATCATCACACACGGGAGTAGAGAAATGACGATTCGATCACATTGGGCAGCCTTGCTGGTGGTCCTGCTCTGCGGTTTCCAGGGGGTATCGGCGCCGGCCCAGACCAATACGCCCGTGCTGCGCAGTTTTACGGTTGACCCGGTGCCCCAACTCACACCGGGCACCGAGCTGGTATTTCGTATCAGCGGCACGGCCGGCGGCACGCTGAGCCTGCATGTTGACGGTGTCACAAACCTGATTGGCTTGCCGGAGACACGGGCCGGCACCTACGAAGGCGCCTATACGATAAGCATCCGCGACAAGATCAAATTCGACAGCAAGGTCAATGCCACGCTCAAGGTCGGCGAGCACCAGACGACCATCTTGCTTGGGCAGTCCCTGCTTACAGCCGATGCCCAGGCCAAGGCGGTGGCGGCTGCCAGCCCAGTCCCACTGATCAATCGCCTTGAGACCCGCAACGACGGCGCCTTGAGTGGCGGCCATGAAGTCGGTTTTGTGGTCAATGGAACCGCGGGAGGCCGGGCCAGCGTGTCGATGGACGGCGGCAAGACCAACATACCGTTGGTGGAAGAAAAAGGCGGGCAATATACCGCCAGCTACACCATCAAGACACGCGACCAGTTCAGCGACGCAACGCAAGTCAGCGTGACGCTGGCGCTGGGAGACAAGAAGGCCACTGCCGTCAAGCCGCTGGCCGCCGGGGTGCTGGTGCCGCAAGCCGTGCTGGAAGCGAAATGCGACACCTGTGGCGTGGTTCAATCCGTCAACAAGGTCAAGGTCAAAGGCAAACCCAACTACCTGGGTGCCATCGCCGGCGGTGTCGCGGGCGCGGCGCTGGGCAACCAGATCGGCAAGGGCGGCGGCAATACGGTGGCCACGGTAGTGGGTGGCGTAGGCGGTGCGGTGGCGGGAAACGAGATAGAGAAGCAGGTGCGCTCCAAGACCTATTACGACGTGGTCGTCAAGATGGGCGACGCGACGACACGGACGGTGCGTTTCGAGAATCAGCCGGTGTTCAAGGCCGGCAGCAAGGTCAAGGTCAGCGGCGAGACACTGGTCGCCAACGAATAGCCTTCACGGCGCGCGGGGACCTTCCTCTCAACAAAGCCGGCGAGAACAAAATCGCGGCAACGTGCACGTAAGCCCGCGCGTGCCGCATTGCCTACACTCCGCCGATGCGCCTTCCCCTTCGCCAAGCTTATGCAATCGCGCTGGAGCAGTGTTGCAAAGTAGCTGGAAACGCCAGGCG
Source organism: Betaproteobacteria bacterium (assembly GCA_031367285.1). Lineage (GTDB taxonomy): Bacteria > Pseudomonadota > Gammaproteobacteria > Burkholderiales > Burkholderiaceae_C > CAISIP01. Next base: position 3,023 of record JANLPN010000549.1, read on the forward strand.
ACATCCCGTGCGGGCGGCGCTGGTGCTTCCCGCGCTGTTGCTGCTCTACGTGCTGGCACTGGTTCCTTTCACACCCAGTATTGGCGACCTGCGCAAGGTCAAAGTCGAGCTGCCTTCGGTGCTGCTGGCCCAGGACGGCACGGTGTTGGCCGAGTACAAACGGTTTAACCGCCAGTGGGTGGCGCTGGACCAGATTGCGCCGAACGTGGTGAACGCACTGATCGCCACCGAAGACCATCGTTTCTACCAACACCACGGCATCGACTTCAGACGCACCGTGGGTGCGGTACTCAACACCTTGCAGGGTGATTTGCAGGGCGGCTCGACCATCACGCAGCAATTGGCGCGCAACCTTTATCCTGAAGAAATCGGCCGCGCCACCAGCGTCACGCGCAAGCTCAAGGAGGCCATTACCGCGCTCAAGATCGAGGCGGTGTATTCCAAGCGCGAGATTCTGGAAACCTACCTCAACACGGTACCGTTCCTGTACAACGCTTTCGGCATCGAGATGGCGGCACGCACTTATTTTGACAAGTCGGCGAAGGAACTGGACGTGCTGGAGAGCGCCACGCTGATCGGCATGCTCAAGGGAACGAGTTATTACAACCCGGTGCAGAACCCCGAGCGCGCGGTAGAACGCCGCAATCTGGTACTGGCCCAGATGGCCAAGGACGGCAAGCTGGATGCGGCACGGGTCGGGGTACTTTCCCGACGCCCGCTGGCGCTCGACTTCGAGCGGCAAACCATGCCCCTGGGCCCGGCGCCCCACGTGGCCCAGCGTTTGCGTAAATGGCTGATCGGATGGGCCGATGACCAAGGTTACGACATCCACGCCGATGGCCTGCGCGTCGTGACGACGCTGGACGCCCGCATGCAGAAGGCAGCCAACCAGGCGGTGGCGAGACAAATGGCACAACTGCAGACGCTGGCCGACGGGCGGGTCAAGGCAGGGCAGGAGAAAGTCTTGCTGCAGGCCGGCTTTCTGGCGCTGGACCCGCGCGACGGTGCAGTGCGTGCGTGGGTCGGCAGCCGCGACTTTGCCCAGGAGCAGTTCGACCATGTAAGCCAGGCAAGACGCCAGCCCGGCTCGACCTTCAAACCCTTTGTGTACGGCGCTGCGTTTGTGCAGGGCTTCAGCCCGGACGACACCTTGATCGACGAGCAGGTAGCGATCACCCTGCCGGGCGGCGCGGTATGGGCTCCCGGCGACGCGACACCACCCACCGGTTTGCCCACTACCTTGCGTGATGGGCTGGCGTATTCCAAAAACACCATCACCGCCCAGCTGATGCAGAAAGTGGGGCCGGCGGCCGTGGGGAAGCTGGCGCAGTCCCTGGGGATTCGGCAAAGCAAGCTTGACCTGGTGCCCTCGCTGGCTCTGGGCACCAGCCCCGTGACGCTGGTCGAGATGGTCAGCGCCTATGGCAGCATTGCAAACGGCGGCAACTACCGCGCACCGGTGCTGGTGCTGCGCGTGGAAGACCGCAACGGCCAGGTGCTGGAACAGTTTGCCCCAGCCAAAAGAGAACGCGAGCCCGCCATGCCACGCAAGGATGCCCTGACCCTGGTAAACGCGATGCGCGGCGTGATCGACGAGGGCACGGGCACAGCCATCCGCAGCCGCTACGGCATACAGGCCGACATGGCCGGCAAAACGGGTACCACCCAGGACAACACCGACGGCTGGTTCATCATGATGAGCCCGCAACTGGTGGCGGGAGCTAGGGTCGGATTCAACGACAACAGCGTCACGATGGGCAACTGGGGCCAGGGCGCGCGCAGTGCGCTGCCAATGGTGGGCGAAGTGTTCCAGCAGGCCTTGCGCAACAAGTGGATCGACCCCAAGGTGGAGTTTGACATCCCGCGCGCCCGGCCCAAACCGCCGCCGCAGACGGACAACCCGGTGCTGGAGATCGTCCAAAATGCACTGGAGGCTGTCCTGCGCCAACTGCGCACAGGCCAGAGCGCGGAGCGTCCGGCAGACAACTCTCAGCGGCAGTAAGAGCGTGAGAGGCTCGCGCAGATAGTCGGCTGCCGCAATGGAAGGGTGCTGCGAGGCCAGACCAGCAGGCACGCAGGATGGACGGTCGCTCACTGGCGGCCGCGTAGGACATCTACTACCCGGCCAAGCGGCGTGGTCCGCTTTCGGCGCGCCGGCTCGCGTCCCATACTGGCGGCATCGAACGCGAGCCAGGAGGGAATTGGCATCGCGTCCGATGTTCCAACTACTCAGGGAGCCATTATGAAAACAGCATTCAGAAACGCATTGGCCATTGCCGCCGTGGCAATGGCGACGCATGCCGCTGCGCAGGTAACGTTCTACGAGAAAGAGGGATTCCAGGGAGAGTCTTTCACCACGCGACGGCAGATCGGTGATTTCGAGCGATTCGGCTTTAACGACCGCGCCTCATCGGTGGTAGTGGGCGGAGAAAGCTGGGAGCGCTGGGAAGTCTGCGAAGAAGCCCGGTTCAACGGCCGCTGCGCCGTATTGCGCCCAGGGCAGTATCCGTCGCTGCGCGCGATGGGCTTGAACAACCGCATTTCATCGGTTCAAGCCCTTGGCCGCGAAGATGCCCCCGCAACGGTTCCCGCCAGAGTGGTCTTCTATGAAAAAGAAGGTTTTGGTGGCCGGTCATTCACCACGCAAAGCGATCTGGCCGACTTCAGTCCAACCGGTTTCAATGATCGCATTTCGGCGCTTGAAGTTTTTGGTATGCCCTGGGAGGCTTGCCCGGACGCCGGTTTCAACGGGCCGTGCGTAATTTTGCGGCCGGGCAAGTACCCTTCGCTGAAGGCGATGGGCCTCGACAACCGGATCTCCTCGGTGCGCGCGGTGGGCCGCGACGCCGGGCCGCCCACGGCGCCCGCCCGCGTCGTGTTCTACGAGAAGGAAAGCTTTGGCGGCCGGTCGTTCACCGCGCAGGGCGAGGTGGCCGACTTCAATCGGATCGGATTCAATGACCGTGCCTCCTCGGTGGAAGTTTTCGGCGGGTGGTTCGAGGTCTGTCAGGACGGTGGCTTCGGCGGCTCGTGTGCGGTGTTGCGTCCGGGACAGTATCCGTCGCTGGTATCGATGGGTCTCAACAACCGCATCTCCTCAGTGCGGCCGATGGCGCGCGATGCACGCATCGGGGACAACCGTGGCCCCGCTGCGGATGCGCAGCAGGCCTACTACGACCCACGCCGCCGGGACAACGAACCCCTGTACGAGGCCACGGTGACGGCAGTGCGCGCCGTGGTCGGTACGCCGGAGCAACGCTGCTGGGTAGACCGGGACCAGGTCGCCGTGGAACCGCGCCGCACCAATGTCCCCGCCCTGATTGCCGGCGCCGTTATTGGTGGAATTCTGGGTCACCAGATCGGTGACGGCCGGGGCCGCGATCTTGCGACGGTCGGCGGAGCGGTTGCGGGCGGTGCCATCGGCGCTTCGGTGGGCCGCGATGGCCGTTCCCAGCAGACCCAGGATGTCCAGCGCTGTACCAGCGTGCCGAGCCAGGCGCGCGCGGATCTGTGGGATGTAACCTACAACTTTCGTGGCCAGGAGCACCGGGTCCAGATGACGTCCCCACCCGGAGCGACCATCATCGTGAACCGGGATGGTGAGCCCCGCGTTTAAGTAAGGCAACGTGCCGCAACTGCGCTTGGTTGATGTTAAGGCAGTTGCGGTGCCCACTGACTTGTCAATACCGCCGCCATGAAAGCAGCTGTTGGAACCGTGCTGGCGCTCGCCGCCCTGTGCATGGAAGCCGGTGCCCAAGTGGTGGCCACCCCGATGCTCCCGTCGGTAACGGTCACGGCCAAAACCAACCCGAACCCGGTTGAAAAATCCTACCGCAAGATGGTCCGAGGCATGGACCTGTTCGATACGCTGCACGGTGTGTCGCCCGATGCATCGTTGCGCTTCAAGCTGCTCCCGCGTCGGCGAGACACCGACATGGCCAATATCGAGCTGGAGGTTTTCGGGTCCACCGTAAGTTTTGCGTTGGTCGTCGCACCTGACCACAGCTTTATCTTGCCGCGCGACAAGCAGGCATTTGACGAAGATGCGCAGGTGAGTTCCAACCGCAAGGCACGCAGCTTGACTTGGCGCGCGGAGATCCGCACATCCGGCCTGCCCTCCAATACGAGGCGCCTTGGCGATCTGCGGCTGGAATGCAGGGTGGGTATGGAGGCCGGGCTGGTTTCGGACGACTACAGCCTGATCGGCAAGATTGCACAGGTGTTTGACACGCCCGCATATTGCGACCGGAAAACCCCTCGCTACCTGTTTTTTGCAGACCGGCCTTTGTTCAGCGTGGTTTTGGTGGACGGCCTGCACCGGGAGATTCTGGCCATAGACAAGCTGTACGCGGACGCGATTGACGAACCCAGGCTGAAGGACGAGTTGCCCTACTGCGATTGCGAGGTTCTGGTGGACCACGCCTACGAACTGCCGCTGGGCGACCGTAGCTGGAGCGACAACACGCTGGTTGAGCTTGAATACATGGACGGTGAATGATGCGCGGCACGCCCGGCAAACAGGTTCTGCGCAGCGGCCTGGTGTGGCTTTGCTGCCTGTGGCTTTCCGGGTGCGCAGGCCTCGTTGCTGTGTTCGATCCCGAGCACGAAGGGCCGCCATTTCGCGACCCCGGGATGTCGATGCAGCAGGCCAGCGAAACCATTGCCATCGGACAGGCGACCAGGGCCGACGTCAGCGCTGCCCTGGGGCCGGCGACCGCGGTCAAGTTCGACAGCGGTTATGAAGTCTGGGTCTACCGCGGCAGGTTGCCAGAGTCCGCGGCCGCAGGCGCCGGCGCCGAATTTGTAATTCTGTTTGCACCGTCCGGGGTGGTCAAAAAAACGCGCATCCGGTTGCCAGTTAAAGAATCCGGTTGAACCAGAGTAACGACAAGGCGGCTGCGGTGACGGCCAAGGCTGACGCGAGCAGTGCCAGCAGGCCGGCGACTTCAACTTCCTTTTTTTCGACCATCATGCGGGAACCGAGTTTCTCGTAGACTTTTTTCAGGGTTTCCGCGGTGCCGGCATAAAAATACTCGGCTTGCGTTACCTGCGCTACCGCCTTCAAGCTGGGTTCGTCCAGCCGCATGTACATGGAGAAGCCTTCGAAGCCGGTGACATCGCCGTCCACCGTGCCCAATCCGACCGAATACACACGAACGCCGTGGTTGGCTGCCATTTTTGCCGCCTCCTGCGTGTCTACGCCCGTGGTGCGCCGCCCGTCGGTCAACAGGATGATGGCCGCCGACTCGTACGAGCCGGGAGCTACCGGCACGAACTCTTTCTTTTTGGCCTTGGGCTGCTCGTCGATGCTCTTGCCGCGCCGCGCGCTGCCGTAAGTCATTTCGCCCAGGTCCAGGCCTTCGTCCGGAAAAAGCTCGGCCAGCGACACCACGATGCCGCTGCCGATGGCGGTGCCGCGCTGCATTTGAAACTTGTCGATCGCGGCCACCAGGTCCTCCCGGTTCAGCGTGGCGGGCTGGACAAGCTGCGCCGAACCGGCAAAGGTGACGATGGCGACCTTGATGTTTCTCGGCAAGTCCTTCAGGAAGGCCTTGGCAGCATCTTGCGCAGCCACCATGCGGTTGGGCTTGACGTCCGTCACACGCATGCTCAACGACACGTCGATGGCCAAAATTATGGTTCTCTGGGTCGCCGGCAAGGTAATGACGGCCAACGGGCGGGAAGCAGCGACCAGCAAAGCGGCGAGGGCCATCAGAAACAGGGCCGGCGGCACATGGCGGCGCCAATGCAAGCCGGCGCCCATGGCCTGCTTGACGACGATCAGGCTGGCATACCGCAGGGCGATCTTTTTCTTGCGCCGCAACAGCCACGCATAGACCAGCACCAGCAGCGGCACGGCCGGCAGCAACCACAGGAATTGCGGCCACAGGAAAGTTACTGGAAAGCTCATCTGTCCCCCGTCACGCAAGCCAAGGCCGAAGATTAACACCGACGCAGGAACATCCGGTTCCGCCACGCATTTCCAACCCGCCGCGCTCTCCCGCGCTTACGCCGTGCGGTGGGACTCGATGTAATGCCAGTCCGGCTGGCCGCCAAGCCCGGCTTGCGCGGGCAGGTGGACCAGGCCATCCGCACCCATGCCGGCATAGGTTTTCAAACCATACCGGTAAGGCGCCTCCGGGTACAGCACCTCGATCATCTCCACGTCGGTGGCGCCGCACAGCACATGCAGATTGGCCAGGTTCATGAGTGCGCTGGCACCGTGGTGCGAGGCAACCGCGACCCCCCTTGACTTGCACAGCGCGATGGTGTTCAGGCAGCCGGTGATGCCCCCCTTCCAGTACACGTCACACAGGACGGCAGCGTAGGCTTGGGCGTTCAGGGCATTGACCATGGCATGGTGCAAGCCAGGCAGAGTTTCACCCCCGATGACCGGTATCCGCAACCGGTCGCGCAAGGCGGCGTAACCGGTCCAGTCATGCTGGGGCAGCGGTTCCTCGAACCAGTGGTAGTCCAACTCCTGAAGCACCTGCCCCACGCGAAGCGAATCGCCGCGGGAATAGCGTTTTGCCGCATCCAGCATCAGGCGCACCCTGGGGCCGGCTGACTGCCGCAACGCGCCGGCCAGCGCAATATCGCGCTGCGCGTCATAAAAAGGGTGAACCTTGTAGGCGGTAAATCCCTGCTGCAGCGCGGAGTTCAGATCCGCCACATAGTCGTCGATGTGGTCGTAATGGGTGGAACTGGCGTAGGCCGGCATGGCGCTGCGTTGCCCACCGCACAGCTGTGCCACGGGCAGGCCCCGGAGCTTGCCCGCCAGATCCCAGATTGCAACGTCCACCGCGCTGATCGCGAACACACTGACGTAACCGGCCGGCTCCAATGCCGCCATGCGCCCCCAGAGCAGCTCGGGCGCCAAGGGATCCCCGCCCAGCACCAGCGGCCGCAGCGAGGTTTCGATCTGGTTGGCGATTACGCTGGCGGACTGGCCACCGTGCGAGCGTGCCAGTGAATAACCTTCCACCCCGCCATCAGACTCCACCACGGTGAGCACCAGTTCCAATGCACCGGGAAATGTCTTTTGATGGATCGGGACCATGGGCTGTGAAAAACACAGCGCGCGGACCGCCCGGATACGCATGCTTGCCGCCTGGAGTGGCCTGGTATCGCGCAGCGTCAGTCGGCCTTGACCCCGAGCCGGTTGGCAAGCGCCGTCCACAGCTTGAGGTCCTTGGCAATGACGTCGGCAAATTCAGCGGGCGAACTGCCCACTACCTCCTGGCTGGCTTCGCTCAGCGACTGGCGCACTGCCGGGTCGGCCAGCACTTTCACCAATTCGGCGTGCAGCCGCTGGATGACGGGCGCAGGTGTACCCGCGGGTGCCAGCAAACCATACCAGGCGTCCAGCGTGAAGCCTGGGTTCATGGCTTCCTGCATGGTTGGCACGTCGGGAAACTGGGCGCTGCGTTTGGGCCCGGTAACTCCCAGCGCCTTGAGCTTGCCGGCCTTTACCTGGGGCAACGCAATCTGCAGCGCCGGGAAAGCCAGCTGGGTCTGGCCGGTCATGACCGAAGTTACCTGCTCGGCGGCGCTCTTGTAGGGGATATGGACGATATCCAGATTGCCGCCGGCGGACTTGAGCAACTCTCCCGAATAGTGGCCAATGCCGCCATTGCCGCCCGAGGCATAACTGAGGGCCCCTGGCTTGTCTTTCGCCATCGCAATCAGGTCCTGTACATTTCTCGCCGGCGAATCAGGCGGAACCACCAGCATGGCCGACACCCGTGAGACCAGGGAAATTGGCGCGAAATCCTTCACGGCGTCGTATTTCACTGCGCTGATACCGGGATTACCGACCAGCTGCGTGGCGTTGAACAGCAAGGTGTAGCCGTCCTTGGGCGCGTGCGCCACAAATTCAGTTCCAATGTTGCCGCCCGCTCCGCCGCGGTTGTCTATGACAATGGGCTGCCCTAACCCGGCAGCCATGCGCGCGATCACGGTCCGGGCCACACCGTCAACGCCGGATCCCGCCGGAAATGGCACCACCACCTTGATCGGCCCACTGGGGTACGACTGGGCCTGGATTGCCGGCACCACCATGACCAGCAGCACGCCGGCGAACAAGCTGCGATACACGCTCCAAAGAATGGATTTCATGGCGGCGTCTCCTTTTTTTTATTGCATTGAACCAGCTGCCCATCGTATCGGCTGCAGGCCGGTTCGGGGAGGCTGGCTTCAGCGCTTTTTCATACAATGCAAATCGTGCCCGCGCCTACCGCTCCCCGTGCCAGCGTCACGCGATCCCTGCATCGCGCCGCAGGCCTGTTGCGGCTGCTGTCTACCCACACCCAAATCGGCTGGCGGCTGAGCGATCTGGCCAAGCATAGCGACCTGGACCCCGCCACCGTGCACCGATTGCTGGCCGGCCTGGGCGATGAGAGGCTGGTGACCCGCGTACCCGGAACGCGGCATTACACGCTGGGGCCCTTGGCTTATGAACTGGGTATTGCCGCACAGCCCTACTTCGATCTTGATCGCCACGTGCGGCGCACGCTGGCAGCCATGGCGCAGGAACTGCGGGGCACGCTTTTTCTGAAAATCCGCAGCGGGGTCGATTCGGTATGCGTGGCCAGGCATGATGGATCGGGAACTTTCAGCGCCTTGATGCTTGACGTCGGCGGCCGGCGCCCGCTGTGCCTGACGGCTGGTGGCGTGGCGATGTTGATGGGTCTGCCGCGTGCCGAACAAAAAGAAATCGAGCTGCATAACCTGCGCACGATTGCCCGCCAGGACGAGGCCCGATGCAATGGTGTGCGCCAGATGCTGCGCCGCTCGCGGCAGCTCGGATTCGGCGTGAACCTGGGATATATCGTGCCGGGCATCTCGGCGATCAGCGTCCCTATTTTGTCCAAAGAACAGACGCCGGTGGCGTCGCTCAGCCTGGCCCTGGCCGCCGTAACGCTGTCGCCCGCCAGGGCCAGGGCGCTGGCCTTGCGGCTGCGTGGGGAAGCCGCGGGGATGGAGCCGCTGCTGGCACGACTGCGATTCTGAATGGACGCATGCCTGCTGGGGGTCAGTCGGCTTCTTGCAGCTGCCCGTCAATGTAATACCAGCGCCCCTGTTCGCGCACAAAACGGCTCACCTCGTGGATGCGCCGGGCACCGTTGCCGTCGCGGCTACGGGCTACAAATTCCACCACCCCAGCCTCGCCGCTGGTTTGCGCGTGGCGCACCTCCAGCCCCAGCCATTTGACCGGAGCAAGTTCCAGCTCACCCGGTGCGGTGGACGGATGCCAGGTCGCCAGCAGGTAGTCGATCAAACCCAGCACATAGGCGCTGTAACGGGAGCGCATCAGCGCCTCGGGCGTGGGAGCAGACACACCCTGGTGCAGGCCGGCATGCCAAGGGCCACAACAGGCCGGATACGCCTGGCCGCTTTCGCACGGGCAAGGCGCGTTGGCCGAATGCGGGCTTTTTTTCATGCGGCCGGTGAAAACCGGGGTAGAGGGTCCTGGTGAATTCATAACTGAAAAGCGACCCAGCGTACCGAACCTTCGACCAGTTCACGCATCAACCCGGGCGGCTGGGCCTGGTACAGCGTGGCGCCACTGCGCTGCCGGTCGATCCAGTTGGCAAAGTCCCGCACCACCTCGGGATCGTAAAAAGCCACCATCAGCTCGTAGTTCAGGAACAGGCTTCTGCCATCGAGGTTGGCGGAGCCGACCAGCGCCAGTTCGTCGTCGATCAGCACTGCTTTGGCGTGCACCATGGCAGAGGCCAACCAGACCCGCGCGCCGGCGGCGGCGAGTTCACGCAGCGCGGAATAACGTGCAATATCGGCCAGGCGGTGGTTGGAGTGGCGCGGCAGCAACAGGTCCACCGCCACGCCGCGCCGCGCCGCCAGGGTCAGCGCCATCAGCAGCGTCGGGTCGGGCACGAAATACGGCGTCACCGCCAGAATGCGCCGGCGCGCGGTAAAAAAGCCCGATACCAGCAGCGTGTAAATGGTGTCCTCCACCTGGTCCGGACCGCTGGCCACGAGGCGCGCGCGCTTGCCGACCGCTGCCACGTGCAGCGCTGACCCCACCGGCGCCAGCAACGCAGGATAAGCCGGTTTCACCGGGATGCCCGTTACCGCAAATGTCCAGTCCTGGTCGAAGCGCTGCTGGGCCTGCACGGCCAGGGCTCCGCGCACGTCAAAACTCAGGTCTATCCAGGCCGGCTTTTTTCGCGCGGCCGACTGCTCACCCTCAAAGTATTCAGCTGCCAGATTGCGCCCGCCACACCACAGCCATGCGCCGTCCACGACCACCATCTTGCGGTGGTTGCGCAGATTGGTACGCCCGCGCAGCGCGGACCGAAGGGGCGACACAAACAGCGCCACCTGCACGCCGGCCGCAACCAGTTCCTTGAGGTTCGGCCGTCCACCCAGATAAATACCCACCCCATCAATCAGCAGTCGTACCCGCACGCCCTCGCGGGCGCGGCGCATCAAAAGCGCTGCGACCTCGTCACCCAGCACGTCGCGGCCGATTAGAAAACTGCAGACGTCCAGCGACTGTCGGGCGGCGGTGATCATGCCGCGCAGGGACAGCAAGGCCTGGCGGCCGTCCTGGTGAACCAGCAGTTGCTCAAAGCCGGCGGCCTCGGGCAGGCCGATCGATGCTTCCAGCTTTCCGGCCACCGGCGGCCCAAGCTCCACCGGCTCGGCCATCATCGACTGCGGCTTCGCGCCCTGCCGGTAGGCCACCAGTTTGCGGCTGCCGAACATCAGGTACAGGGGCAAGGCAGCGTAGGGCAGCAATACCAGGGAAATAATCCAGGCGATACCGGCCGACGGATGGCGGCGCTGGCGCAAGGTGTGCGAGGCGATCGCGTAAATTGCCAGGCCCAGCATCACCACCAGGCCGTGCAAGCCCACCCAGGTCACCATCCAGCCATGCAGCTTCGGCCAGTGGTAAGCGAAGAGTTCATTCAGCAAGTCAGGTCCAGACAAGGTAAGCACGGGGGTTCAAAGTCCGGGCCATGGTACAGGGGCGCACGCCACCCGTGGGTTTTCTATCGCCTTGCGGGAGTAACTGGCCAATGCCCCGGGTCAATATTCACCACACGGGTCGGGATGCCGCCGTCAGGCATGATCGACCCGCGGATGTTGCGCGCGAGCTGCGTATGAGCGGGCTGTGGTCCAATACCACGGCGCCAGGGCGTGCAACCGGCGTCCATCATCCGGGCCCAGGGCTCCGGAAATACTTGGCACCTGGAATGGAGACTGCAAGCAATGTTTTCGCCCGATGGCAATTAATGGCCGGCTGCGTCCGTCAGCGGAGGCCCTGCCGACCAGGCCGCGCAACCCGCTGCCATTGTGGCTCCAGCAACCCGGACGCCCGGGCTTGGGGGTCGCATGGGGACTGCTGCTGTTTGCCGCGGTCTGGCTCACGCATCTCTCGCTGAACAGCCTGACACCGCCGATAGACAACATCGAGCAGTTGAACTGGGTCCATGCGCTGCAATGGGGTTACTACAAACATCCACCGCTGCCGACATGGATGATCTGGATGCCAACACAGTTGTTCGGCGCAAATGCCTGGACCAGTTATGCCACCGGTGCAGCCTGCACACTGGCCACCGTGGGCGTGTTGTGGTGGCTGTTGTCGGAACTCCGTGGCCATCGGCACGCAACCCTGGCCATTCTGGCCGTGTTGTGTATGTCCTACTACAACGCACGCCTGCACGTCTACAACCACGACACCATGCTGGCGCTGCTCTCGACGGTCAGCGCAGCCTTGTGCTGGAAAGCCTGTACCAGCGCCGGCCGGCGCTGGTGGCTTGCGCTTGGTGTTGCGCTGGGCCTGGGCGCGCTGGCCAAGTACCAGATCGCGATCACCATGCTCTGCGTGCTGGCGGTCTGGCTTGCGCGGCGCGGCTGGCGCGACGTCCGGCAGCGGCGTGGCATCTTGCTGGCCGCGCTGGTGGCGCTGCTGATATTTGTGCCGCATCTGCAGTGGCTGCGCAATAACGATTTCGGTCCCATCCAGTATGCCCTGGGGTCTTCCCTGGGGCTGGAACTCAGCGCGGCGCAGCGCCTGGCCGGTGTTTTTCGGTGGCTGGTGGACCAGTTGTGCAATCGGGCACTGGCGGCCTGGCTGCTGCTGGCTTTTGCGGTGTATGCCTTGGGCCGCCACAACGGCTTACCCGGGGCGGCAACGCCAGTGGATGCTGCCACGAACCAACACGATGCCGGTCGCACGGTGATCCTGTGCTGGGCCGTGACGCCCCTGGTCCTGATGCCGCTCGTGAGCATGTTCACGGGTGCGCGCCTGCATCTGCATTGGGGTTCGCCCTTCCTGCTATTTGCGGTGCCGGCCCTGATGGAGCTGTGCGCCGGGCAGATCCAGTGGGCGCGTGTGCCGCCGCGCAGTATGTTGAAGGCGTTTGTGGTAATCCAACTGGTCTTGCTGACCGCGGGCCAGCTCAGCGCGACGCGCGAACGCCGGGTGACAGGGCCCCGAAACTGGCACAATTTTGACAGCCAGGGCTTGGCCAGGATCGTGGAGGCGACCGCCTCCGAAGTACTCTCCGGTGGAGCCATCTGCGTCGTGTCGGGGACATCGGAACTGGCGGGCGCGATAGCGCTGAAGCTGGCCAGCCACCCGCTGGTGTTGATCGATGGCCGGTATGACATTAGCCCCTGGGTGGACCGCGAACTGGCGAAACGTTGCGGGCTGCTGCAATTGCAGGCCGGGCCACTATTGCCGGACAGCAGACTGGTGGGGCCTTCGCTCCCCGGCGTGTGGTGGCGGGTGGTTGCACCCGAACCGCTGGCGCCCTTCCCATTCTGGTAATCAGGCGCGCACCCGTCAATGGCCCGCATGATCGACGCCCAGCGCAACCCGCGCCCCTCCATCAGCTGTGTGGTGCCGGCCTTCAATGAGGCCGCGAATCTGACCCCGCTGCTGAGCGGCCTGACAGCGCAACTGGCGCAACTGAGCGAGCGCTGGGAGGTGATCGTGATCGACGACGGCAGCCGCGACGCGACGCCCGCCGCCATGACGGCATGGCTCTTGCGCCCCGGTGTGCGTTATGTGCGGCTGTCGCGCAACTTCGGCAAGGAGGCGGCTTTGACGGCCGGCATAGACCGTGCGGGCGGCGAGGTGGTGCTGCTGATGGACGCCGACCTGCAACATCCGGCCACGCTGGTGCCCCAAATGCTGGCGGCCTGGGTCGAGGGTGCCGACATGGTGTGTGCGGCGCGTGCCTCGCGCGCCGACGAGAGCCTGGCCAAGCGGCTCGGAACCGCCTTGTTCTACGCGCTTGTCAACCGCAACCAGGAGGTGCACATTCCGGTCGATGCGGGCGACTTCCGCCTCATGGACCGGCGCGTGGCCGATGCGCTGCGGGCCTTGCCCGAACGCAACCGCTTCATGAAGGGTTTGTACGCCTGGGTCGGTTTTCGCACCGTGATCATTCCCTACATACCGCACGAACGGTTCTCCGGCAACAGCAGGTTTTCGATGCGCCGGCTGGCACGGCTGGCGTTTACCGGCGTCACCTCATTTACCAATGCCCCGCTGCGATTGTGGAGCGCCCTGGGCGCGGCCATAGCGGCGCTGGCGCTGGGCTACGGCTGCTGGATCGTGATCGACCACTTCCTCTACGGCGTGGACGTGGCGGGCTGGGCTACGCTGGTTGCGGGCATGATGTTTTTGAGCGGTGTGCAGCTGCTGTCCATCGGTATCCTGGGCGAATACGTCGGCCGCATCTTTGACGAGGTTAAACGCCGTCCCGTCTACGTGGTGGGACAGGAGGCGGGGCAAGGCGCGATGGATTTGCCCGGCGAGTCCTGCATGGCGCCTGGCCCTTGACCATGAGCTCCCAGGCCATCCGTACGCTCGCCGTATGCGCCGACGACTTCGGCCTGGCGCCAGGCCTGTCTGCCGGTATCGCACAGCTGGCCCGTGCGCAGCGCCTGACCGCAATCTCATGCATCACCAACACCGTGCACTGGAAAACCGGGGCGCCCTTGCTAAAAAAGCTGCCTGCCTCGGTGGACCTTGGCCTGCATATCAACCTCACGCAAGGCCGGCCACTGAGCCCTGGCCTGGCGCGGATCTGGCCGCGCCTGCCAACGCTGCCGGTGTTGATCGCGCGGGCCTACCTGGGATTCTTGCCGCGCGCCGAACTGCGCATGGAAATACACGCCCAGCTTGGCGCGTTCCGCGGCGGCACCGGCGCGGCACCGCGTTTTATCGATGGGCACCAGCATGTGCACCAGCTGCCCGGCTTGCGCACCATGATTCTCGGGCTGGCCGAACACGTGCACCCCCTGCCCGCGGTACGCAACACTGGGCGCGTTTTGGGCCCCGGCTTCGACCTCAAACGCCGGCTGATCGCGGGCATCGGCGGAGCCGATTTGGCGCGCGAGTTGTCCCTGCGCGGGCTGGCCCATAACCCGGTGTTGGTGGGTGCCTACGATTTCCGCGCGACCGACTACCGGGCCTTGATGCAGGGGTGGCTAAAGGCACTGCCCGCCGAAGGTGGACTGCTGTTCTGCCACCCTGGGGAGACGGTGCGAGGCGACCCGCTAGACCCTATCGCCGCGGCGCGCCAGCGCGAACTTGCCTACCTGGAGAGCGAACTGTTCCTGCAGGACCTGACGGCTGCCGGGGTTGTGCTGGGGCGCGTCTGGTAGCCTGGTTCAATGCGTCGCTTCACGCGCCGCGCCAACGCCTGCAATACGTCCTCCAACAAAGCACTCGGCAATGTTGCCGCCCGACATGTACAGGTGCCCAAACACGGAGCCCATCTCGCCCGCGGCGTACAGGCGCGTGATGGCCGTGCCGTCGGGCCGCAGGATACGCTGCGCGGCATCGTGCACCGGACCGCCCTGGGTATTCGACACCACGGGCCAGACCGGGGCAAACACGAAAGGTGGTTTGGCAATCGGCAGCATGCTGGTGGGTGGCCGGCCCCAGTCATAGTCGCAGGCCGCTGCACAAGCTGCGTTCCAGCGCGCCAGCGAGGTAGCGAGGGCAGCTTCGGCAAGGCCCATGGCCCTTGCCAGTTCACCCAGATCGGAGGCGCGCCGCAGGATGCCCAGTTCCAGCTCCTTGGTATTGTCCTGGCTCCATGCGTAGGCAATGCCACGTTCATGCGAGGTCGGGCGCCCAAACGGGTACCTGGCCACGCCGTCGGCATCGGCAAGCAGCCAGGCCGGCATGGCTGCATAGTCCTGCACCTGCGCGTCGTAGCGTGCAAATGGCCGCGCTCCGGTGTCCTGCACATAGGGGTCGTATTCGTTCATGAAACGCCGGCCGCGTTTGTCCAGCACGATCCAGGGCATGGACACGTCGCCGCGCAAGCGCGTGCCGGGCTGCCAGTCGGGCAGGCGTTTGGTGCGTATGCCAAACGGGTAGGCCGGGTCCGGATGTTGGAAGCCGTAGGAGCCGTGGTAATGCCACATGTGCCACAGGTCGGCACCCAGGGTCTGCGCCATGCGGATGCCGTCGCCCGTATTGCCGCGGAAGGCGGCCGGCATCACAGCGCCTTCGGGCCAGAAGGCGCGCTGCATGGCGGCGTCGCCCTCGAAGCCGCCGCAGGCCAGTACCACACCGCGCCGCGCACGAACGGTTTTTACGGCCCGGCCTGAGCGCACGGCCAGTCCCTGCAGCACACCCGACTTGTCGCACACCAGGCGCTCCACCCGGCTGCGGGTGTGTATGGCGATAGCGCGTTTGGCGAGATTGCGGGCAATCACCTCGAACAGCAGCGCCCCACCGGGGGCGCCGTGTACGTGGCGGTAGGCCTTGGCAGGGTTGAAGCCGTCCACCGTCTCGATATTGACGAACGCAAAGGTGTCGTTGCCTTCAAACGGATAATTGGCCGGCGACGGACGCACCAAGGTGGTGGCGCCCACGGCACGCGCCAGTACGTCCACGCGTTGGGGCAGGCCCGTCATGCCACGCGCCAGCGCGCGCAACACGGCATCCGGCGCGGTTTCAAGGTTGGTGCGTTTCAGATAGCTGAAGGCAGCGCCAGCGCTTTGCGCTGAACGCACACCCCCAAACGAACAGACCGAGATGCCGCCGGGATCGGGCATCTTCTCCAGCAAGAGTACCCTCGCGCCTTCGTCATGGGCGGCGATGGCGGCGATGGCGCCGGCATACCCGCAGCCCACCACAAGCACATCGGCGGTCTCATCCCAGCGCGTCACGTCAAGGCCCCTGGGAACGACTTGCGCAAGCCCTCGATCAGCTCAGCCGCCATATCGGCCAGGATGGCACGGCCCTTCTCCGCCGAGGCCAGCGTCGGGTCTCCACGCACGCCGGATACCGAATAGTCGGGCCCGCTGGCCGGGTCGCCGTCAAATATGGTCGGCACGTAGAAAACGGTCTTCGGCGCCTCCAGTGCATGGCCGTAGTCCACCACCGCCTTGCCCATACGCACCGCGTCAGGCGCAATGGTCAGTACCATCGATGTCTCGGCCTCATCGCCATGGCCGCCGAGCTTTTGCCGCATAAGCGCCTTGGAGGTTTTGCCGAGCGACGCGATGTCCGCCGTCAACACGCGTACGCCGGTGCGTTCATAAAACTCACGCACCACGATACGCAGCGGTGCCTCGGTGGACACACCGGTATTGACCACCGCGATATGCCGCACACCGTCGCGCACCAGCTTGTCGAACACATCGGTCAACATGGCCTGGAAGGTTTCGGGCCGCAGATGCTGGGTGCCGGGGTAACGCACAAAGGCCGGGTAGTAGCCCAGCGTCAGCACCGGCGCAATGATCACCGGCAGTTCTTCGGCGATGCGCTGGGCCAGCTCGCGTGCCACCAGAAAGTCGGTATTCAGCGGCAGGTGTGCACCGTGCTCCTTGGAAATGGCGCCTATAGGCACTACCACCGGCCATCGCGCATCGATTTTTTCCCGGGCCTCGGGCCAGGTCAGGGTTTCCAGCCATACACCTTTGCTCATACTTTGTACTCCCTCACGCCTTGGGGCGGCCCAGCGTCGCTCATAAATTCTTCTCCAGGAAACGCCGTATGTCCGGCCCCCAGACCAGTGGCCCGCGGCCGGCCAAAAAATGGCCTTCGTAATGGGTGTGGCCAAAAGCAGGATAGATTTTCGATTCGAACGGAATGCCGGTTCCGGCCAGCGCCGTGGCGATCTCCTGCGTCGGCCGGATCGAGAAATCGTTGGCGGCCTGGGCAAAAAATATCGGCATCTTCACCTGCATCGCCGCCTCCACCATATAGGCGGCGATGGTCGGGTTGCGGTCCCAGTTCATTGCCGCCCCGGCGAACTCGATGGCGCAGCGAAAACGCGGCTCACGCGACGCCGCCAGCAGCGTATTCACCCCACCGAACGACGAACCCATGACACCGATACGTGCCGGGTCCAAACCCGTCAGCGTGCGCAGATACGCGAAGGCGGCCAGAACGTCGTCCGATTCCCCGGCCAGGCGTCTTACCAGTTGCGCGTTGTATTCGGGGCTGAAGGCGGGCGCGTTGCACTCCGAGAGCCAGCTTGGGCCCGCAGAAAAGCCATAACCGCGCCGGTGCGGCAAAAAGCAGGCAATACCCCAGGAATTGAGCAATATCGGTATACCTGGGGCCGCATTGTCTTCATGGCCTTCGACCAGGCCGCTGCCATGGTTGTACACCATGCAGGGAAAGGGCCCCTCACCCGGAGGTAAAAACAGGAAACCTTTGAGCGTGTAAGCACCGCTCGTGAACGTGTGTTCCATCGGTGCGTGGCAGAGTGCCATCACGTCGATGTCACCCGCCCACCCTCCGGCACCCGCAACCCGCTCTTCGAACAGGCGCTCAAACCGGTCTATGGTCTCGCGCATCCTGGCGCGCACGGCTTCAAAGTCGGGGCTGTTGGCACGCGCTTCAATATCGGCCTGGTGCGCCGCCTTACTCGGAAAAGTACATTCCCATGCCACCTCCGGTCCGTCCGCTGTTGGGTCGGCCTTGACCCGAATCGTGCCGGCCGGCAAACCCATGGCGACACGTACGTCGCAGGCATCGCGGCGCACCGCCAGCGTGGCCTCAGCCTGCCCGGCTTTGGAATAGTAGTGGGTACGCTCGATGATCATGGTGCCTCCACAGGTCGATAGCTGCCGGGAAAATGGCAACGCACAAAACGGCCCGGCGCGTGTTCGGTAAGCGCGGGCGCATCGGTCTTGCAACGGGTCACCGCAATCGGGCAGCGTGTGCGAAAGGCACAGCCCGACGGCAGTGACAAGGGGCTGGGCAAGTCGCCCTCCAGCGCCGGCGGCCCCAGGGCCCGCGTCGGGTCCGGCTCGGGCACGGCGGCAATCAGCGCTGCCGTGTAGGGGTGCAGAGGCACGGCGAACAGGCTGGCTTCGTCCGACAGCTCGACCACCCGGCCCAGGTACATCACGGCCACACGGTGCGACAAGTGACGCACTACGGCCAGGTTGTGCGACACGAACAGATAGGCCACACCGAACTCGGCCTGTATATCCCCCAGCAGGTTGAGTATCTGCGCCTGGATCGATACGTCGAGCGCCGATACAGCCTCGTCGCATACGATCAAGCGCGGCGACGGGGCCAGGGCACGCGCGATGCCTATACGCTGGCGCTGGCCGCCCGAGAAGGCGTGCGGGTAACGCGTGCCGTATTCGGGCGCCAGGCCCACAATGCCCATCACCTCGTTTACCCGTGCCGCGATGCGCGCACGCGGCCAACCCATATTGACCAGCGGCTCGCCGACGATGTCGCGCACCCGCATGCGCGGGTTGAGCGAGCCAAACGGATCCTGAAATATGGCCTGCAGCGCACGGCGCATAGGGGCCAGCTCGGCACCTTTGGCGCGGGTGATGTCCTGGCCTTCAAAACGAATGCTGCCGGAGGTGGGCGTCAGCAGGCGCAGGATGGCGCGCCCCAGCGTGGTCTTGCCGCAGCCGCTTTCACCCACGATGCCCAGTGTTTCGCCGCTCCGCACCTGCAGACTCACACCATCCACCGCGCGCAACAGTCGCGGCGCCTGCCTGAAGCCTTTGGCAGCCACCGGGAAATGGACCGCCAGGTCCTGGACCTCCAGCAAGGCGGTCATAAAGTAGTCTCTGCCCCGCGGGCTGCGCTGCGAGCTAGTCCGGGGCGGCCCGGCGCGGCGCTCATTAGGTAACCTCCGCCCTGCGGGCTGCGGTGCGAGCTAGCTTGGGGCGGCCCGGCGCGGCGCTCATTGGACTACCCTGGGCTTGCTCATGGCGCCATCGAGGCCAGGCCGGTCTCGAGGGCGCGCCAGCAACGTACACGGCGGCCGTCGGCCAGGGTTTCCAGTGGTGGCACCTGCACCCGGCACTGGTCGGTCGCGTCCGGGCACCGCGGGTGGAAACGGCAGCCCGACGGGAAACGCGACGGTGGTGGCGTGGTGCCTGCGATCTGGTGCAGGCGCCGCGCCTTGGCGCCTACACGGGGAATCGACTTGAGCAGCAGGCGTGTGTAGGGATGCAGCGGCGCGGCAAACAGGGCACGCACCGGCGCCTCTTCCATCACCAGGCCGGCATACATCACCACCACGCGGTTGGCCATGCCGGCCACCACGCCGAGGTCGTGTGTAATCAGCAACACACCCATGCCGCTGTCATCGCGCAGGCCGCGCACCAGGTTCAGTATCTGCGCCTGTATGGTGACGTCCAGCGCGGTCGTGGGTTCGTCGGCTATCAGCAGTTTGGGCGCGCAAGCCATCGCCATGGCAATCATCACCCGCTGGCGCATGCCACCCGAAAGCTGGTGCGGGTAGTCGTCCACGCGCTGCTCGGGTGCCGGGATGCCGACTGCGCGCATGAGGGCAACGGCGCGTGTATGGGCCTCAGCGCGCGACAGGCCCAGGTGGGCCTCCAGCGTTTCGCCGATCTGGAAACCAGCGCGAAACAGCGGATTCAGGCTGGTCATGGGCTCCTGGAAGATCATGGCGATCTCGGCCCCGCGTGCGCGCAGCAAGTCGGCCTTCGACAGCTTGTAGAAGTCACGATCGTTCAAGCGCACCGTACCCGCCTCCACCACGGCCGTGCTGCTCAATAAGCGCATGGTCGCCAGCGCGGTAACCGACTTGCCCGAGCCGCTCTCCCCCACCAGGCCAAGGATTTCGCCACGCGCGATCGAAAGACTGACGTCTTCGATCACGCGCTGGCGCCCGTTGGCACCGGGGAAAGACACCGTCAAGGCTTCGATGGCGAGCACTGGCGTCATGACCATTCCCTTGGGCGCCGCGCGACTGTCATCGCTCGCGGATCCGCGGGTCGAGCAGGTCGCGCAGCCCGTCACCCAGCAGGTTGAAACCGATGATGGTGAGGCCCAGGGCAACACCGGCGGCGAGCGCCAGGTGCGGATCGCTGCGCAGCGCCGGCAGGCCGTCGCGTATCATGCCGCCCCAGCTCGGCAAGGGCTCCTGTACGCCCAGCCCCAGGAAGGAAAGCGTGGCCTCGGCCATCACTACAAAACCCACACCCACCGAGGCCCGCACGATCAGTGCCGGCACGATATTGGGCAGGCAATGGCGCAGCAGTATGGTCAACGGTCTGGTACCACACACCAGTGCCGCGTCTACAAACAATTCATGGCGCAGCGACAACACGAGCGAACGCGTCAGGCGCGCAATACCCGGCCAGCTCACCAGCGCCAACGACAAAATCACGGTAGGTATGCCGGGCCCGAGCATGGCTGCAATCAGGATCGCGACTATGAGGTCCGGAAACGCAAACGTGATGTCGGCGGCGCGCATGACAAGGGCATCAAACCAGCCGCCGTACCACGCTGCCGCCATGCCCACGGCCGTGCCCACCACCAGGGCGATGGCCAGCACCGAGAGCGCTACCACCAGCGATACGGCGGCACCGACGATCAGCCGCGACAGGACGTCGCGCCCCAGCGCGTCGGCGCCAAGCACAAAGTCCTTGCCCGGCGGTTCCCAGGTAAAGGCCATATTGGTACGCGAAAAATCGACCGGCGTAATCCAGGGCGACAACACCGCTACCAGCACCGCGACGGCAACCAGCACGAACCCCAGCACCGCGCTGCGGGTGCGCAGGAAACGACGCAGGAAATCGCTGAAACCGGTGGACTCGACAATGACCTCGGCTGCGCTGCCCGTGGAAGCAATCATGACCGCGCCTCGATACGGATGCGCGGATCCACCAGGCCGTACAACACGTCCACCGCGAAGTTGATGGTGGCGTAGAAAAAAGTGAACAGCATCACAATGGCCATCGTGACCGGGTAATCGCGCGCGAAGATGGACTCGATGGCTATGCGCCCGAGGCCGGGAATATTGAAAATGGTCTCGATCACGATGGTGCCCGTGATCAGGCCGCCAAAAATCACGCCACATACGGTGAGAATCGGAACGAGCACATTGCGCAGCCCGTGGCGCCACACCACCAGCCGCTCGGTCAGCCCCTTGGCACGTGCGGTACGCACGTAATCCTGCTGCAATACCTCCAGCATAAAAGTGCGCGCCAGCCGCGCCAAGTAGGCTGCCGCCGGGATCGCCAGCAACACGACAGGCAGGATCGCGTGACGCCAACTGGTCCATCCCGCCACCGGTACCCAGCCGAGCTTGAGTGCAAATATCCAGACAAAAAACGCGGCCATGGCGAAGTTCGGGATAGACAGGCCGGCCACCAGCACCAGGATGATGCCGGTATCGGCAAGGGTATTGCGGCGCAAGGCGGCGACGATGCCCAGGGCAATACCCAACGGTATGGCCAGCGCCAGCGCCGCCGCCGCAATCAGCGGGCTGATCCACAAGGCATCCTTGATCACCTGGGTAACCGGTACACCGGGATAACGGAACGAGAGGCCGAAGTCGCCATGCGCGAGTTTGCTGACGTAGTCCACAAACTGTACCGTGACCGGCCGGTCCAGGCCGTATTCGGCACGCAACTTGCGCTCCAGTTGTACGTTGCCGCCCTGGTCACCCAGCATGATGGTGATGGGGTCGCCGGGCACAAACCGGTTAGCGGCAAAGGTCAGCAACACCACGGCTACCAGCACGGGCAACAAACCCAGCAGGCGGCGCAGGATATAGGCGGCCACGAAATTTGTGTCAGTTGATCGTCACCTTGGCGTAAGGCAGCATACGCATGGGCGCCAGGGTCACGCCCTTGACATTGGGCTTTACGACCGCTACAGCAGTGCGTACAAACAGGCCGCAGGTGCCCCAGTCGTCGAGCAGCAGCGACTCCGCCGCTGCATATTGCTTGTAACGGGTGGCATTGTCCGGTGTGATGGTGGCCCGGTCTATCAGCGCGTCGAAGCCCGGGTTGGAATAACGCGCGCGGTTGAACGGGCTCTTGGAGTGCCAGACCTGCGACAGGTAATACAAGGCATCGGGATAGTCGGCCGTCCAGCCCCAGGAGAAGAAAGGCGTCTCACCGGCATTCAGAGAACGCAGAAAAGTCGCGCGTTCCTGGATATCGAGGTCTACCTGCACGCCCAGCACCTGCTTCCACTGGTCGGCGTAATAGGCTATTTCATTGCGAAACGGCGCCAGGTTGGCGATCTTCAGGGGTGGCATGCCGCGCCCGTTGGCAAAGCCGGCCTCGGCCATCAGCTTCTTCGCACGCTCGGGGTCATAAGGAATCTTCCTGACCGCCGGGTTGTAGCCCGGAATGCCGGGTGTGATCTGGCCATACAGCGGCTGCGCCAGGCCACCCATCAGGCCGCGGGTCATGGCGTCGCGGTCGATCGCTATGCAAAAAGCTTCACGCACGCGTTTGTCCCTGAATGGCGCGTACAGGTTCTGGTTCATGCCCAGGTAATTGATCTGCGCCGCGGACACGGTCTGGGCTTCGGCCTTGAGCTTGGCGTCGCGCATGATGCGCCGGTTCAGATCGGTACTGGCCGGCATCAGTACGTCCAACTCACCCGCCTCGTACATGGTCACGGCGGTTTCTTCGGCGGGCACGATGACGAAACGAACACCGTCGATCTTTGGCGCGCCATCCCAATAGTCCTTGAATGCCTTCAGGTACACGCTCTGGCCGCGTTTCCACTCGGCAAACATGTAGGGACCGGTACCGGCCGACACCTGCATGAACCAGGTCGGCCCTTTGTCGGCAACGACCTGGGCATCAAAGAACATGAAGGGGTAGACCGGGAACAACACGTCGGGTGCCGTGAAATTGATGTCAACAACCAGAGGGCTCACGATCTTGACGCCCGCCAAGTCCTTGGTCTTGCCGTCCTGGACCTCCTTGGCGCCCACGATGCGCTGCAGGTATTGCAATTGCAGGCCGGCTTTGCTGCCTGGCGCGAGCAGGGCCTCGAAGCTGGCCTTGACGTCCTTGGCGCCAAAGGGCCGCCCGGTATGGAACTTGACATTGGGGCGCAATTCGAAACGCCAGGTGAGGTTGTCCGCGCTGGCCGTCCATTTGAGCGCCAACGCCGGCAAGACCTTACCGGTCTCATCGACCCTGGTGAAGTTCTGGTACACGTTGCGCAGGACGTCGCCCGCAATCAGCGCCGAGAAAGTGATCGGGTCGATCATCTCCGGGTCGGCGTTGATGTTGATGCGCAAATCGCGCGCCTGGGCCACTGCCCCGAAGCCCACAAAAACCAGTGCCACGGCGATCTGTCGGAATAGTTTTCCTGCATTCATGGAAGCCTCTCACAGTAAGTGTTTGGGTCAAATCAGCATAGCATGGCAGCGCAATGCGCGGGTCTGTCATGTGGTGGCTTCAAAGCCGATGGCGACACCGCATGCAAACTCCGGCCGCACGGTTACCCGCACTCCTTCGTCGCGGTACGGGATGTCGCCACCCACCAGTGCGGAAGTACACGCCGCAAGATCGGCCACCAGATAGTCGATGCCCAGCGGTCGGACCTTGCGCAGTTTTTTCTGGACCAGATCAATCGTATGCCGGCCGGTGTCCAGCGACACACCCGAGACCGTGGAGGTCACGCGCGCCGCAGGCAAGGCGCGTTGCCACTGGGCCGCGCTCAGATCGGGGTCCGGGCAACCCAGCACCAGGCGGCGGATGGCGACCGCCGAATTGGCGTGGGTCATCAGCTCGGGCAGCCATACGGCCTCCCGTGTGGGCTGGCTGCACACGAACAGCCGCAGACCCGTATCCGGGATTTCGTCCAGCGAAACCACCTCAAAACGCGCCTCCATCGTGCTGCCGTCCGGACGCGGCACGGCACGTGAAAACTTGATGGCCGGCTCGGGTGACAGGCCCGCCGACAGCCAGTAGTCGCGCGCGGCGTGCGGGTCCAGCGTGGTCATGGCCATGCCGGCCAGGCCGCCACCATCAGCGATCACCCGCCTCCACTCGGTATTGCGCTCGGTCGGCGCCGCGACCGCCAGCAACTCGAAATAGTCCGCACCGAGCATGATGGTGTGGTTCTCGGTGCCTAGCGCAGCACTGTGTACGCCTTTGGGCGAAAGCGTAAAGCCCAGCCGGCGGTAAATGCCAGCCGCGTGCGCCAGTCCATCCACAACGACGACCACGTGGTCTATGGTTCCAATCGCTTCACTCAGGTGGCGTGTGCTCATGATGTTTCCTTGTTGAGCGCGGAGTAGCTGCCGAGCAGGGGCTCAGGACTCCACAATCACTTTGCCGAAAGTCAGGCGTTCATCGAGCTCGCGCATCGCTTCGCGCCCATCGGCCAGCGCATAACGCCTCGGGTGCAGCACCGGGCGCAAAGTGCCGGCCCGGACCCTATCGAGCAGTGCCAGGATGTCGCCGCGCGACCAGCCGTTGGAGCCCACGATGTTGAGCTCGAAAGTCCAGATGTACCGGATATCCTCTTTCGGATCAAAACCGGCGGTGGCGCCGCAGGTCAACATGCGGCCATCGCGCCGCAACACGCGCAGGCCGCGCGTCCAGGTGTCGCCGCCGGTGAAATTGACCACCATGTCCAGCCCGCCGGCGGGTCCGCCGCGTGTGGTCGCGCGCCCGAACTGGCGATGGCATTCGGCAACCCAGTCCTGGGTGGCGTAATTGATGCCGACGTCGGCGCCGCACTGCTTGAGCCGCGCAAGTTTTTCATCGCTGGACGCACAGACGACGACCCGGGCTCCGGCAAGTTTTGCAAGCTGCACGCAACAGGTGCCCACACCGCCCGACGCGCCAAGAATCAGCACCGTCTCGCCGGCCTGGATGCGGCCACGCTCCACCATCATGCGGTGCGCCGTGCCATAGGCCACCGGCAACGCGGCTGCCGTGGCGAAGTCGACGTCGCCGGGCAGCGGGATCAGCATATGGGCCGGCACCCGCACGAACTCCCCCAGGCCACCATCCATCGTCTCGCCCAGGAAGCCTGGATTGACGCGGTCCGTCGGGTCAACCAGCACGCGGTCGCCGGGCTTGAAACCACTGACCTCGCTGCCCAGCTGCACCACCTCGCCGGCAGCGTCGTTACCCACAATCAGCGGCAACCTGAGTGTGATGCCCGGCATGCCGCGGCGCGTAAAGACATCGTGGTAATTGAGTGCACAGGCGCGCGTGCGGATGACTGCGTCACCTGGGCCGCAGACCGGATCGGGATAGTGGGTCTCGTACACCAGCCTGTCCAGGCCGCCATGTTCGCGCAGGACGATGGCGCGCATGGTCAGACCCCACCAGTGCTGGCGGGCCGGCGCACACGCGTTATCGCTTCGGCCTCCTGGATCATTCGCTTGCGGTCCGGTTTGTTGGTGGCGGCCAGCGGTATGGCGTCAATAAACTCGACCAGCCGCGGATGCGCGTAGGCCGAGCCATTGGCCAGGGCATAGGCCTTGATGTCGGCCTCGGTAACCGACGCACCGCCCTGGCGCACCACAAAGGCAAACGGCAGGCAGCCCTTGACCTCGTCCGGCACCGGCACCACCGTGGCCTGGTGCACGCCGGGTACCCGCTCTATCAGCCGTTCGACCTCCCCCGGCCATACGTTCTCGCCACCCACCACAAACATGTCGTCGGCACGCCCCAGGAAGTAGAAAAACCCGTGTTCGTCGCGCCGCATGATGTCGCCCGAACGGTACCAGCCGTCCACCATCACGTCGCTGGTCTTTTGCGCAAGCTTGTTGTAGCCCTCCATGCGCATCGGGCTCTTCATGTACAACACACCCTCGTTGGTATCGGGCCCTTCGCGCAGCTCACTCAAGGCGCCGGGCAAGGGGTAACCCAGCGAGGTTGCCGGGCGGGCGATGCCGTCCGGGTGCGGCCCAAAGGGCGACGGGCCGGCCTCGGTCGTGCCATAAC
>JANLPN010000554.1:0-3266 GCA_031367285.1 Betaproteobacteria bacterium
CCGTTCATGGACCAGCGCCGCATCCACGCGCCGCGTGGCCGGGTGATAGGCGGCTCGTCGTCCATCAACGGCATGGTTTATATCCGTGGCCATGCACTGGACTACGAAGCCTGGGCACAGCGGCCGGGGCTGGAGGACTGGAATTACGCGCATTGCCTGCCGTATTTCCGCAAGTCCGAACACCGCGCCAAAGGCGGCGACCCCTACCGCGGCGACGCAGGGCCTTTGCATGTAAGCACGGGGCAATGCAGCAACCTTTTGTACAAGGCGTTCATCGAGGCCGGGCAACAGGCCGGTTATCCGTTTACCGGGGACATGAACGGCTACCAGCAGGAAGGTTTCGGGGCCATGGACATGACGGTGCACAAGGGCCGACGCTGGAGTGCCGCCATGGCCTATCTGCGTCCCGCGCTAAAACGCCCCAACCTGACACTGCAAACCCATGCGCTGGTTACGCGGGTACTGTTCGAAGGCCCGGCCGGTGCGCCGCGTGCCACGGGTGTGGAGGTGGCGCACAAGGGGCGGTTGCAGCAACTGCGCGCGAACCGCGAAGTGATTCTGTGTGGCGGCGCGATCAACTCGCCGCAGTTGCTGCAGCTTTCGGGCATAGGCAATCCGGAGCACCTGCGGCCGCTGGGTATTGCCATGATCGCGGCCCTGAAGGGTGTGGGGGAAAACCTGCAGGACCATCTGGAAACCTACGTGCAGTACGCAAGCACGCAGCCGATCACGCTGTATTCGGCGCTCAATCCGTTCGTCAAGCTCAAGATCGGCGTCGAGTGGCTGCTGTTTCGCACCGGGCTGGGGGCTACCAACCATTTCGAATCGGGTGGCTTCATCCGCAGCGAGGCCGGCGTCAAACACCCGGACCTGCAGTACCACTTCCTGCCCATGGCCGTGCGGTACGACGGCAAGGCGCCCGCCACCGGCCACGGTTTCCAGGCCCATGTGGGCCCGATGCGCCCCACCAGCCGCGGCCACGTGCGCGTACGCAGCGCCACGCCTGCGGATGCGCCCGAGATACTGTTCAACTACATGGGCACCGAGCAGGACCGCAAGGAAATGCGCGCCGCGATCCGGCTCACGCGTGAAGTGTTTGCGCAGAAGGCGTTCGACCCGTACCGCGGCGCCGAGTTGTCACCGGGGCCGGCGGTACAGACCGATGCCCAGATCGACGCCCACATACGGGCCAATGCCGAGACCGCCTACCACCCCTCCTGTACCTGCCGTATGGGCACCGACGACATGGCCGTGACCGACGGTGACGGGCGTGTACACGGTGTGACAAGCCTGCGCGTGATCGATTCTTCCATCATGCCCGACGTGGTGAGCGGCAACCTCAATGTGCCCACCATCATGATGGCCGAGAAACTGTCCGACAAGATTCGCGGGCGCACGCCCTTGCCGGTCTCGGGGGCGCCGTTTTTTGTCCACCCGCGTTATCTGACGCAGCAACGATAGGCGTAACCGCCATGGACGCCAACAATATTGAAGCATCCCCTGCATTGCGCCATTGGCCCGCCGACGCGGCGCTAAAGATCAATGCCCTGATCGCGGCCAATGCGCACCGCGGCGCGTACGCGGTGTTCGACGCCGACAACACCACCTACCACCACGACCTGGTGGGTGCCTTGTTGCCGTTTATGGAGGCGCGTGGCGTGCTGACGCGCGACACCATGCACCCGTCGCTCCGGATCATCCCGTTCAAGGACAGTGCCACGCACCGCGAGAGCCTGCACAGCTACTACTTTCGCCTGGGCGAAATCGACGACCAGGTCGGTTACCCCTGGGCCTCGCAGATTTTTGCCGGCTTCACGCTGCGCGAACTCAAGGGCCACCTGGACGATATGCTGGCTGCCGGCCAGCCGATGCAGGCCGAGGTCTACGTGGGCGATGAGGTGCAGACCATCACGGTGGAGCCGCCCCGCATGCAGCGCGGCCAGCAGGAGCTGTACAACACGCTGATGCGGCACGGCATCGAGGTATTTGTGGTGAGCGCCGCCGCCGAGGAACTGGTGCGCATGCTGCTGGCCGACCCGAAGTACGGCTACCACGTCAAACCCGAAAACGTGATTGGTGTGTCGCTGCTGCTCAAGGACAGAAGCTCGGGCCAGGTCACGACGGCGCGCAAACTGATCACGCAGAAAACCTACGTACCCGCCGATCTGTGGGACAGGGAGCTCACCCACACCTTGTGGGCGCCCATGCCCTGGTTTGAGGGCAAACAGGCCGCCATCCACACCTATATCCACCCCTGGAAAAAGCCGGTGCTGGTGGCTGGCGACACACCCGACAGCGATGGCCCGATGTTTTTCCGCGCGCCCGATGTGGAGCAGGGCGCCATGCGTATTTTTGTGTCGCGCAAGCCCACTTACCACGACAAGATCCATGCCCTGCAGGCCCACCATGCGGCCGCGCAGCTGGAGCACGGGTTTCCCGTTACGGCGGACCGCAACTGGATCATCGTGACGCCCGAAGATATTCGCTAGGAGGCCATGAATCTTTCTGCTGCGTGGCCCGCTCGCAACGCAAACGAAGTTTCAGCCTCCATACCCATAGATACCTTCACGACTCTTTATGTCATCTTCGACCAACCGCTTCACCAATCTCCTCGCCACCCGCCCCTGGCTGCTGGCCGATGGCGCCACCGGCAGCAACCTGTTCGACGTGGGACTGCTGTCGGGCGACGCGCCCGAGCTGTGGAACACCGAACACCCGGACCGCATTGCCAACCTGCACCGCGGTTTTGTGGAAGCGGGTGCCGACATCATCCTGACCAACAGTTTTGGCGGCACGCGTTACCGCCTCAAGCTGCACCAGGCCCAGGGTCGCGTGGCCGAACTCAACCTGGCAGCGGCGCGGATTGCGCGCCAGGTGGCCGACGCCAGCGGGCGCGAGGTGGCCGTGGCCGGCAGCATGGGCCCTACCGGCGAGATCATGGAGCCCATAGGCCCGCTGACCTTCGACCAGGCCAGGGAGGCTTTTGCCGAACAGGCGCAAAGTTTGAAGGACGGCGGCGCCGACGTGTTGTGGATAGAGACCATGTCCTCGGTGGAGGAGGTGCAGGCGGCGGTGGCCGGTGCGGCCACGGCCGGTCTGCCCATCGTATGTACGCTGAGTTTCGACACCAACGGCCGTACCATGATGGGTATCTCGCCTTGCGACTTTGCCGCGCTGGAAAAAACCCTGGTGCCGCGCCTGGCCGCCTGCGGCACCAACTGCGGCGTTGGGGCGTCCGAAGTCGTGGCCTGTATCCACAATCTGGC
>JANLPN010000572.1:0-1765 GCA_031367285.1 Betaproteobacteria bacterium
GGCAGCTTCACAACGTATTCAAGGGAATTTTCAGGTAAGCCGTTCCATTGGCCTCCACCGGCGGCATCTGCCCGGCCCGAATGTTGACCTGGATGGCAGGAAGGATCAGGTTGGGCATCTGCAGGGTCGCGTCGCGCGCCGTTCGCATGGCAACGAATTGCTCTTGCGTCACTCCGTCATGGATATGGATGTTGCGGGCCCGCTGATCGGCCACCGTGCTCTCCCACCGTGGATTGCGCCCGCCCGGTGGGTAGTCGTGGCACATGAACAGGCGCGTTGCGGGCGGCAGCGCAAGCAGCTTTCGCACCGAGTGATAAAGCCTACCCGCATTGCCGCCGGGAAAGTCACAGCGTGCTGTGCCGACGTCGGGCATGAACAGCGTGTCGCCGACGAACACCGCATCGCCCACCTTGTAGGCCATGCAACTCGGGGTGTGGCCCGGAACCGCCACGGCTTGCACTTCCAGCGAACCGAACGCCAGGGCTTCGCCATCGTCCAGCAGCCGGTCGAACTGCGAGCCGTCGAGACGAAACTCAGGCTCCAGGTTGAACACTTTTTTGAAGATGCCCTGCACCTGCGTGATGTTGCTGCCGATGGCAATCTGCCCGCCCAGCTCCCGGCGCAGATAGGGTGCTGCCGTCAGGTGATCCGCATGGGCGTGGGTTTCAAGAATCCACTGCACCTGCAGCCGCTGCTCGCGCACGAAGGCGACCACCTTGTCGGCCGAATCGGTGCGGGTACGGCCCGACTTGGGGTCGTAGTCCAGCACCGGGTCGATGATGGCGCAAGCCGAACCCGGCTGGCCGTGGACCACGTAGGTGATGGTCCAGGTGGCGGGGTCGAAGAAGGGCTGGACGAATGGGTTCATGGACAAGCTCCCGATTTATTTATCAAACCATAATATATTGACATATATATTGTATAGTGCTAAACTGAGTTTGCATTGAACCAGGCTGTAAAGAAAGAAATGCCCCAAGACACCGTGATCGACCTCGACTCCATGCGCGCAGGAGCGCAAGAAGCCTGCGCCTTGATGAAAGTGCTGTCCAACCCCGACCGCCTGCTGCTGCTGTGCGGGCTGGCGGAGGGCGAATGCAATGTGGGCGAGCTGGAGCAGGCGCTGGGCATCTTGCAGCCCACTTTGTCGCAGCAGCTTGCCGTGTTGCGGGCCGAGGGGCTGGTAAACACGCGCCGCGACGGCAAGAACATTTATTACCAGGTCGCCAGCGCGCCAGCGCTGGCGCTTATGCAGGTGCTGTACACGCAGTTCTGCACTCCATCCAAACCGAAAAGGAACCGCAAATGAACATCGCCTGGAATCACTTTACGCCCTGGGCCTCACTGGCCGGCGGCACTGTGCTGGGGTTCGCCTCAGCACTTTTCATCCTGCTGAACGGTCGTGTGCTGGGCATCAGCGGCATCCTTGGCGGGCTGATCAATCCGCGTGCGGGAGATACCAGTTGGCGCATCGCTTTCGTCCTCGGCCTGCTGGTTGCACCCACGGTGTGGGCCTTGTTCGCGCCGCCGGTGGCGCCGCGCATCGAGGCCGGCTGGGGCGTGCTGGTGGTGGCCGGGCTGCTGGTCGGCTGGGGCACGCACTATGGCTCGGGCTGCACCAGCGGCCATGGCGTGTGTGGACTCTCGCGCCTCTCACCGCGCTCTCTGGCGGCCACGCTGGCCTTTATGGGCGCGGGTTTTGCCATCGTTTTCCTGATGCGCCACGTGCTGGCATAAGCGCCGGCGGTTTACTGATCTTTCTGAGGAG
>JANLPN010000577.1:0-2170 GCA_031367285.1 Betaproteobacteria bacterium
GCGCCGCGGAAGTAGTCCTTGTTGGCCACGAAGGTCAGCGACTCCTTGGGCTTGTATTCGTCAACCATGAAGGGGCCGGTACCCACGGCCTTGAGCTTGAAGTCCTCGCCGAGCTGCTCGACCGCCTTCTTGCTCACGATGTTGCCGCCGTGGAAGTTGGCCACTAGGCCCAGCAGCGAAGGCACCGGCGCCTTGAGCGTGATGCGCACGGTCAGCGGGTCCACCGCTTCCACCTTGGCAAAGGAGGCGTAGTCAGAGGAAAAAGAAGAGGCTTTGGAATCGGCCGCGCGGTTGAGCGAGAACACCACGTCGTCAGCCGTGAGCTCGCCAAAGCCGCGGTGGAACTTGACGCCTTTGCGCAGCGTGAAGGTCCAGACCAGGCCATCCGCGCTCTTGGCCCATTTCTCGGCCAGGTCAGGCTCCAGGCTGCCCAGGTCGCCCGAGCCAGGCTTGAAGCGCACCAGGCCGTTGAAGACCCAGCTGGTGGTGGGCTTGTCCTGCGTGCTGGTGGCCTTGTGCGGGTCCACCTGCCCGATATCGGGTGCCGACATGCCGATGGTGAGAGTTTTTTGGGCATGGGCGGGCGCGGCCAGCGCGATCGCCAGTACGGATACCGATGCAACGGAGGTCCAGAAATGTCTCATCGACGCGTCCTTGGGTGTGGGTGGATGGAAATGAAGGGAACACGGCTTCGCCGCTGGACTCAGTGTATTCCGAGGGAACGCACCCGCGCCAGAGGGCTTTCCCGAAGGACGCCGGCACTCCGGCGGGGAGTGCTGGCGATGCCAGCATCGGCACGTTCACAATACGGCCCTTCAACAACAATCGCAAAAACAGTAAAGGGTGGAGTGTGTTCAAGAACGTGATGGTGTACCGGGTGACTTCTGAATGGACAACAATGCAGGCGCAACTGGAAGACGCGCTGCAGGCAGATCGTTTTGTGCCGTGTGGCGCTTCGCAGGAAAAATCGGTCGGGTGGATTGAGCCGCGCGGCCAGGCCCACGGGCCGCTGGTGGAGGTAGTGGGTGGCCAGTGGCTGCTCAAGCAGATGGTCGAGGTCAAGGCCGTGCCGGCTTCGGTGGTCAAGCGCAAGGTGGAAGAGCGTGTGGCGCAGATCGAGGCCGCCACCGGGCGCAAACCAGGCAAGAAGGAGATACGCGCCTTGCGCGACGACATGCGTCTGGCGCTGCTGCCGATGGCATTTACCAAACAGTCCAGCGTGCTGGTCTGGATTGACCCCAAGGCGCGTTTCCTCGTGCTGGGCGCGGGCAGCCAGGGCAAGGCCGACGAGGTGATGACCGGGCTGGTCAACGCGATTGACGGGCTGGCCGTGCAGTTGGTCAATACCCAGACCTCGCCGGCAGCGGCCATGTCGGCCTGGTTATCGACCCAGGAGGCGCCGGCCGGCTTTAGCGTGGACCGCGAGTGTGAACTCAAGGCCGCCGACGAATCCAGGGCCGTGGTGCGCTACACGCGCCATGCGCTGGACACCGACGAGGTCAGCGGCCACATCGCCATGGGCAAGCTGCCGACCCGCCTGGCCATGACCTGGGGCGACCGCCTGTCGTTTGTATTGACCGACGCGCTGCAGATCAAGAAGCTGGCTTTTCTGGACGTGGTGCTGGAGGGCGCCGCAACCTCAGCCGCGGATGGCAAGGACGATGGTTTCGATACCGATGTGGCGATTGCCACCGGCGAACTCGGCCACATGATCCCGGAATTGCTGGAAGCGCTGGGCGGGGAGATGGCCTGATCCCGCCCAGGAATTGCATAGGCACACGATTACCTTGAAATTCCCGTATTACAAGCGGGATTTTCAAGGTAATATGGCGCATGCTGGAACGCACCGCCCTCGAAGCCACCGTGCTCGCCGCGCTCTCCCGCAGCCCGGCGGTGGCCCTGGTCGGGCCGCGCCAGGTGGGCAAGACCACACTGGCGCGTACCCTGCTCGGCAGTGGCTCGCCGAACTGGTTCGACCTTGAAGACCCCCAGGTCGAAGCGCAGCTGGCCACACCCATGGTGGCGCTCAAGGACTTGCGCGGCCTGGTCGTGATCGACGAGGTGCAGCACGCACCGGACCTGTTCAAGGTGCTGCGCGTGCTGATCGACCGCCCGGACAATCCTGCCCGCTTTCTGTTGCTGGGCAGCGCGTCGCCCAGCCTGCTGCGGC
>JANLPN010000385.1:0-7640 GCA_031367285.1 Betaproteobacteria bacterium
GTCGTCGGCCACGGCCTGGTCGCGCACGCTGCGAAAAACATAACGCCATACACCCAGTTCGTGGCGCCCGTACAAGCGGTCAAACGCCGCCACGTCGCCGGCCGCATAACGCAGCATCAGCGACTCGTCGGCATCGTCTGCATAGGCGGGGCTGGGCATCCGCCGGATTATCTGCGCACGCCAGGAAGGTATCAGTAGCGGCGCGGCGGCGGATCGGGCACATAGGTGGCCTGGTCGGAAAGCGGGAAAGGATTGGCGCCGGGCAGCGGCGGGCGTGCGACCGGCTCGCGGATCACGCCGCTGGCGATCAGGTTCTCGCGGCTGTCGTAACGGATACGAATGATTTCGTTGGGCTGGGTCTGCTGGCGCTCGAACTGGGTCGTCAACACCACCGAAGTTTCGCGCTGGCCGTGTGCGGTACCCAGCTTGGCCACGGGTGCCGCGTCGGCCGCTTTTTCCTGCCGCTCGCCCAGCGACAAGGCGCCGGACGGCAGGGCCTGCGACTCCATGCGGCGATCCGCCGGCCCGGCCAGATTGCCGGCACCCTGGGATGGAGCCGCCGAGGCCGCTGGAGGCATTGGCGTTCCGCTGGCGCGCGGCCGGTAGGTCTCGTTGTCCGATTCGCTGCGCCGGTAAATCTCGGGTGCCAATGCCACCGGCTCCGGCAGCTTTTCGCGAAACAGCGCGACACCAATCACGCCGATATTGCCCGGCCGCCCGGTACGCCCCGCATACGAGTCGCTGGCATCGGAAAACTCGAAAGCCGCTACCTCGCTGTTGCTCTTTCGCCAGCCGGTGATCTGGTATTGGCGGTAGGACGAAAACACGTAGCCGGTCTGCTCCCAGGAGGCGGTTTCTCCGCTCAGCACGTTGACCCCGTCCACCGAGGTGACGGCCATTACGCGTTCGCCCATTTTGTTGCGGACCGAGATGGCGTATTTGGCGCCCGGCCTGCCGGCCACCCAGTATTCGCCCGCGTGGTGGTAGGTCGGCAACACGGCACCCGAGTTGCGGTCCACCACGACCACGTCGGCCAGCCGTCCGACCGCCTGGGCCTGCATTGCCGTGCAGGCCAGAAACACCGATAGACCAAGAAGTTTCAGTTTCATCACAGCTCCAAAAAATGGTTGAGCTGACTGAAACGAACGAGACCCGGCAATGGGGTTAAAACGGCAAAAATAAATTCTGGCGCGGGCGCATCGGATTGCCTCCTCCGCTCTCGCGGACTCAGAGCCTGAGAGTTTTTCGGGCGGGCCCGAGCGGCGTGCCAAAACGCACCTGATCTAGGCGCAAAGCGCAGCCATAGCTCGGGCTATGGCGAGCATTTGCAACAACGAGCAGGGGTGTTTTGGCGTGACGAGCGGGCATGAGCGAAAGACTCTCGGGCTCTCAGCACATCAGCGGCCGGCAAAGCGGCGCCTGAACGCCGGTAGGGCCTGCGGATTGATGCAATTGCCCGGTACCTCGCCGCGCAGCAGCTGCTCCACCGCGGCAGCGGCCACCAGGCCCATGGCAAGCATGCTGTCTTCGGTAATGCCGGCCAGGTGCGGCGTGATGATCACCTGCTCCATCTGCCAGTAGGGGTGGTCGTCGGGCACCGGAATGGTGTCGAACACATCGAGCGCTGCGCCTGACAGGTGGCCGGACAACAGGGCTTCAACCAGTGCCGTCTCCACCACCACAGGGCCGCGGGCCACATTGACCAGGTAGCTGCCCCTGCGCATCCTGGCCAGCTGCGCGGTGCCGATCAAACCCCGGGTCTCGGCCGTCAACGGACAGGCCAGCACAACAAAATCGCTTTGGGCCAGCAGATCGGCCAGCGGCACACGCTGCACGGCCGCACTGGCAGAGGGCAAGCTGGAGCGGGTGTGGACCAGCACCTTCATGGCCAGCCCGGCGCCGCACAGCCGCGCCACCGCCTGCCCCACGTGGCCGAAACCGACCAGGCCGACGGTGCGCCCGGCAAGCTCAAAACCGGCGTCGGCCAGTGCACGGGCCCGGGCCCAGGCCGCGCCGCACCCCTGCAAACGCAGGGCCACGACAGCGCTGTTGCGGGCCAGCGCCAGCATGCTGCGCAACACGTGTTCGGCCACCGCGTTGGCGTTGACACCCGGCACATTGGCCACCAGCACACCACACCCGGTGGCGGCGGTTATGGGGATCATGTCCACCCCGGCGCCGTGGCGCACCGCACCACGCAGGCTGGGCGCAGCTGCGAAGATGTCGTCCGGCAATTGGGCCCGTACCACCACCACGTCGCAGCCGATAGCGCTGCGGCGCAAGGTATCCGGTGTGGTGTCCGGTGCCACCACCACTTCGCCCAGCTCCGCCAGCCGCGCCTGCGCCTGGGGGTGGATGGCCTGGGTCAGCAGGATACGGGCCATGGCAGCTGTCAACGCCGCGCCGCCAGTCTTGGCGATGCCTTGACCGTGGCATTGCGAACGACTTTGGCCGGAGCCTGGTGGGACTCGGAGAAGAACATCTTGAAATACGCGTCCACGCCCTTGAGGTGGCGGCGCAGCAATTGCTGGCCCAGCACTGCGTCCTGCGCCTCAATGGCGCCGTACAGCTTCAGGTGCTGGGCGTGTGAACGTTGGCTCTGCTCTTTCTCGACGAAGTAGATCTCGCGCCGCTTGCGCGACATCAGGTAGAACACATTGATGAAACGCAGCAACACGTCGTTCTTGGTCGCCGCCACAATGGCCTTGTGGAACAGGGCGTCGAATTCAGCCAGGGTTTCGCCGCGTTTTATCGCGGCCGCGCTGTCGCGCAATATCTTTTGCAACCGGTCCAGGTCTTCCTGCGTGCGGCGCAGGCAGGCCAGGCGCATGGCCTCGCTCTCCAACACGCTGCGCAGCTCGACCGACTGGGCCACCTCGGCCGCCGTCAGCGGCATATTGGTCTCGGCAAACAGCACCATGGCCTCGATGCTGCGCTCGGTCCCGTAGGGCTGCAGGTAGACGCCCGACTTGGGCCGGCTCTCGACAATACGCAGCGTGTCCAGCCGGATCAGCGACTCGCGCACGGCGCTGCGGCTCATGCCGAACAGGGCCGCCAGGTCACGTTCGGAAGGCAGCTTGTCGCCCGGCTCGAAACCGCGCTCGCGGATCAGTTCCAGCAGCTTGGCGGTTTGTTGCAGGCCTTCCATGGCGGAGCCCCTAATTTTTCCGGTAACGCTGGACGAAGTCATCACGCAGGGTGATGCCAAGGCCGGGCCGCTCGGGAATGGCCAGCGTGCCGTCCTGCACCGGGAAGCTCTCTTCCACCAGGTCGTGGATCATGGGGTTGGCGCCCAGCGAATATTCCAGAATATGGGTACAGGGGCAAGCTGCGGCAACATGTATGCCAGCCGCAAAAGCCGGCGCCCCGGCCCACAGGTGGGGCGCCAGCCGCAGGTTGGCGCTGCTGGCCAGCGCTGAGATACGCATGGCCTCGGTGATGCCACCGCAGATCGCCAGGTCGGGCTGCAGGATATCGGCTGCACGCAGCTCTATCAGCTCACGGAAATCAAAACGCGTGGATTCGCTCTCGCCCGCGGCAATCGGGATATGGGTGTTGCGGCGCACCTCGGCCAGGCCGCGTTTGTCGTCGGCCGTGACAGGCTCCTCGAACCAGGCCAGGTTGCAGTCGCGCACCAGGTAACAGAACTGCTTGGCCTCCGACACGGTGAAGCTGCCATGGGCATCCGCCATCAGGCCGATATCCGGCCCCAATGCAGCACGCGCCGCAATCACCCGCGCGGCCGACGCAGAGGGCGAGCCGTCGAACACACCGATGCGCATCTTTACCGCACCAAAACCGCCTTTGGCCACATAGCCGCTGAGCTGGGCACCGATCTGGGCGGCACTGGCCCAGCCACCCGAGGCATAAGCCGGCATTCGTTCGGCCTTGCGCCCGCCCAGCAGTTGCCACACCGGCGTATGGAGCGACTTGCCCAGGATGTCCCACAGCGCGATGTCTATGCCCGAGATGGCCGAGATCGATGCGCCTCGCCGCCCC
This sequence comes from Betaproteobacteria bacterium, assembly GCA_031367285.1. Lineage (GTDB taxonomy): Bacteria > Pseudomonadota > Gammaproteobacteria > Burkholderiales > Burkholderiaceae_C > CAISIP01. Next base: position 4,000 of record JANLPN010000385.1, read on the forward strand.
AGCGCCGGAAACACGTGGCCGCGGGCGATGGCGTAGTGGCCGCGTGTGCCGCTGTACAGGTTGTCCCAGATGCGATGGATATTGCGCGGATCCTGGCCCACCAGGCCGGGCCCGAACTCCTGGTTGATGATGGCCACCACGCCGTGGTAGTCACCCGGGCTGCCGGCCGATACCTTGGCTTCGCCGACCCCGGTGATGCCGGCGTCGGTCTCCACGCGCACCAGCGCCGTGTCGAAGGTCGCCGCACGGCCGAAGTCGCTGACGTGTTGCTGGTCCAGTGCAATAGGCACCTGCAACCAGGTGGCTTCAACGCGGGTGATCTTCATGCTGCGGGCCCTGGTTCGATCCGGCGCGTCAATGCGCCGCGAACTGGTGATAGAAGCCGGGCACAAACCAGCGTTCACGCGCCGAATACAGGCGCTCGGGTGGTATCACCGGGGTCGCCTGCGGCTCGGCACTGGCATGGAAGGTCAACTCAAGTTGTATGCCGTTCGGGTCGAAGATAAATAGCTGCCACAACGGCGTGGCCGGCACCAGGTTCTCGCGGTACGGCAGGCCGTATTTCTCGAACCGCTCACGGAAGTTGCCGTAGCCCTGGCACACCACCGACACATGGTCTATCGCCGCGGTGCCGACCTGCACCGTGCCATCAGCCTCCTTCGCGGCATCCCCGGCATACACATGGATGGTGGCGTCGGCGCCGGCCTGTGCGGGCTTGAGCCAGGCGCCCGGGAAACCTATCGGCGGCCGGTCCGCCACCACCATGCCCAGCACCTCGGTATAAAACCGCACGGTGGCATCCAGGTTGGCGGTCTTGATGGCCGTGTGAAAAAGTTTACCGAACAACATGGTGTTCCCCTGGGTCTGCGATGGAAGCCCGTTGGCTGAAAATGCTTTGGGGCACGTGGCCTAGATCAGCGGGCGCAGCACCTTGACCGACTGCTCGTACAAACCGGTGTAGAACTTGTCGGACAGCAGGTTGGAGCCGTGGTCGATGATGAACTTCATTTGCTCGGGTGACACGTCGACGGGATTCGTCTCTACCTGGTCGCCGTACGGGCTGGCCGGCGTGCGGTCCACCGTGGCCACGAACTCCAGCGTCAATGAACCGGTGTACCCCACTTCCTTGATGGTCTTCACGATGGCGGGGAAATCCAGCGTGCCCATGCCAGGCGCAAAGCGGTTGTTGTCGGCAATGTGGATGTCGTAGATGCGGCCCTTGGCGGTACGGAAGGCCTGCAGGACGTCCTTCTCTTCGATGTTCATATGGAACAGATCGAGGCAGACGCCGCAGTTCGGTCCCACCGCGTCGGCCAGTGCCAGCGCCTGGTCGCCGCGGTTGATGAGGTAGGTCTCGAAGCGGTTCAGCGGTTCGATGGCGATACGGATGCCGGCTTTCTCGGCGTGGGCGTAGACCTCCTTGATGCCTTCGACCAGCCACTTCCATTCTTCGTCCGGCGTGCCGTCGGCCACCACCTTGCCTACCGTGGCCGGCACCAGCGTGATTATCTGGCCGTCCAGCTCCTTGGCAAAGGTGACCACCCGTTTCATGTAGTCCACGGTTTTCTCGCGCTGCGCCATGTCCTTGGCGGCCAGGTTGCGTTCCCCCAGTGTGAGCGTGACCGAGCCCCAGCAGGTGCGGCCGTTTTCCTTGAGCAGGGCGCGCACCTCCCTGGTGTTGAACTGGTCCGGCTCGCCCGAGATCTCGAGCGCATCGACCCCGGTTTGTTTCATGCGTTCTATGGTGCGTTTGATGGATTCGGGGCGCATCCAGTTATGGGTCGCGATATTCATTGCCATGGTGGGTCTCCTGCAGTGGTTGGTGTTAGTGCTGGCGCAGGCTCTCGCCGCTCAGCGGGTCGAAAAAATGCAGCTTGTCCTGCATGAAAGAAAACTGCACCGGCTGGTTCACGGCCACGCGTGAATCGGCCGGTATGGTGGCGCGCAGCATGTGGGCGCCGGCCTGGATGATGGCGATAATCTCGGCGCCATGGTTCTCGGCGCCATAAATCGTGCCCGGCATGCCGCCGCTGCCAACCAGCTGCACGTTCTCGGGCCGCACGCCAATACGCAGCTGGCCGCTGGCGGGAAGCGGCAGCGCAGCCAGGCTCTGCCGGGTCGCCGCGTCCAGCACAAACGACATGGCCTGCTCGCGCACCATGCCGCCGGCCAGGTCCACCTGCATGTCGAACAGGTTGATGGCCGGCGTGCCCACAAACGAGGCCACGAAGGTGTTGCGCGGCGTGTTGTAGATCTCGTACGGCGTGCCAACCTGGATCAGGCGGCCCTTGTTGACTACGCCTATGCGGTCGCCCATGGTCATGGCCTCGACCTGGTCGTGGGTGACAAACAGCAAGGTGGTGCCCAGGCGTTGCTGCAAGCCCTTGAGTTCGGCGCGCAGCAGTTCGCGCAGCTTGGCGTCCAGGTTGGACAGCGGCTCGTCCATCAGGAACACCCGCGGCTCGCGCACAATGGCGCGGCCTATCGACACACGCTGCATTTCGCCGCCCGAGAGCCGGTCGGTGCGCCGGTCCAGCAGATGGGTGATGCGCACGGTGCTGGCGGCCTTGGCGACCTTTTCATCGATCTCCTGCGCCGTGAAATTGCGCAGTTTGGACTTGAGCGGAAAAGCCAGGTTTTCGCGCACCGTGTAATTGGGGTACAGCGAGTACTGCTGGAACACCAGGGCCACGTCGCGCTGCGCCGCGCTCCATTCGTTGATGCGTTCCCCGGCAATCGCAATGGTGCCGGCCTCGGGTTGCTCGAGCCCGGCAATACAGCGCAACGCCGTGCTTTTGCCCGCACCCGTAGGGCCCAGCAATACGAAAAATTCGCGGTCGCGGATGTCCAGCGTGAGGTCGTTGATGGCCTGCACCGCGCCATACGACTTGCTGATGCCCTGGAGCGAAACCTGTGCCATCTTCAGGCCGCCAGGCGCAGCCGCTCGCCGCTGCGTTTGTCGAAGAAGTGGGTTCTGCCGTCGTCCAGCTTGAGCCAGACAGCGTCGCCCTGCGCGCGCACAAACTGGCTGGCCGTGCGGGCCCGCAACATGGCACCGCCGCCGTGGGCGCTGCCCATCGCAATATCCACAATGTCGTAGGCGCCCATGGGTTCTATCAGGTGCACTGCCGCCTGCACGGCACCCGGCAATGGAGAGCGCGAGACACTGATGGCCTCGGGCCGTATGCCCAAGGCAAGATCGGCGCCATTGTGGCCTGCCAACTGTGCGGTGGCGCGCAGACCAAGCGGGATGGGCTCTGCCAGACCTGCCAGCCGCATGGACAGGCTGCCGCCCGTTGCCTCAATCTGGCAATCGACCACGTTCATGATGGGGCTGCCCACGAATTGCGCCACGAACAGGTTGGCCGGCTCATCGTAGACCCGGGTCGGGCTGTCGTACTGCTGCAGCAGGCCGTCGTTCATGATGCCTATCTTGTCGGCCATGGACATGGCCTCGACCTGGTCATGCGTGACATACACCGTGGTGGAGTTGTTTTCCACATGCAGGCGGCGCAGCTCGGCGCGCATCTCTTCACGCAGCTTGGCATCCAGCGCGCCTATCGGTTCGTCCATCAGCATCGCCTCCGGCCGGCGCACCAGCGCGCGGCCAATGGTGACGCGCTGCATGTCGCCCCCGGCCA
>JANLPN010000010.1:0-18440 GCA_031367285.1 Betaproteobacteria bacterium
CGGATCCCGGATTCGCGTCCATCCTGGTGCTCAGTCTTAGTCTTGTGGAAGGTTCAGGCAACGAACAATATCGGTGGGCCAAACAGAGCGGGGTCCACCTCGATGCCCAGGCCCTTGCCGGTCGGCGCGGTCATGGCGCCATCGCTGCATACCAGATCGAACTTCGCGTTGGCTACCGTGACCCAATGGTGGAAGTCCACCGTGTGGGTGCGGTGCGACTCGGGCACACCGAGCGACAGATGGGCGATGGCCGCGGTGTCTATCTGCGCGCCGCCGGTGTCTTCAATGGTGACCGACAGGCCGCAATCGACCGCCACGTCGCGCATCAGGCGCGCCTTGGTGACGCCGCCGACACGCGCGATCTTGATCGTGATGCCGTCCACCAGCCGGTGTTGCTGCGCCCGCAGCAGGGCCTGCAGGCTGTCCATGCTTTCATCCAGCACCAGCGGCCGGTCGCACACCACGCGCACGTTGAGGTTCTCGTCGAAGCTGGCGCAAGGCTGCTCGAAGGTGTAGTCCAGACTGCGCGTGGCGCGCAGGAACTCGCGTGCCTGGGCCGGCCGCCAGGCCGCGTTGGCATCGGCGTACACCACGGTGCCGCGCGGCAACACGTCGCAGACCTGCTGCATGCGTTCTATGTCCTCATTGACGTCCAGCCCCACCTTGATCTGGATGCGCCGGTAGCCCTGTTCAACATAGGCCTTGGCTTTGAGCGCCATCGCGGCCGGTGCGGCCTGGGCCACCGAGCGGTACAAGGGAATCGTGGTGCCGAAACGACCGCCCAGCGCTTCGGCCAGCGGCTGCCCTGCCGCCTTGGCGGCAATGTCGTTACAGGCCATGTCGAGCGCCGATTTCGCGTAGGGGTGGCCGTTCAGGTGAAGGTCCATATGCCGGTTCAGCGCCATGGTCGCGCACGGATCGAGGCCGATCAGCAGCGGCGCCAGCAAGCGCAGGCCTTCGCGCGCGCCGCCCACAAACGCCGGGTCGTAGAAGCTGCCCAGTGGAGCGAATTCACCCCAGCCAGTGATTCCGGCGTCGGTGTCGATACGCACGATCGTGGAGTCGAAACCCTTGGCCGAGCGCCCGCCCGAGCAGGTATAGCTGCCGTCCACAAAGGGCTGCCACTGGGCATAGGCGGCGATGGCGACGATCTTCATGCGTTTGCTAGTGCGGTCTCGGGAAAAGTTGTGGTGTGTGGCTGGCTTAGAGGGCGGGGTAGTGCAGCGCGGACGCGGCCTCCCGCATGGCGACGATGGGTTGGTAAGCGCCTTCGTCCACGGCCTCGAAACCGGTGATGAATAACGCGCGCCACAGCGGTGCCAGTTCCGGGTCGTCCACCGCCTGCGCGATCACGCTGCGCAAGTCGGCCAAGCTGGCGTCGCTGGTACCGGTGGCGGTGATCAGCGGCAGCCCCGGATAGGGCGCGGTTTCGCATAACACGCGGATGCCTTGCGTCGCGTCCGGCGCATGGCGGTGGAACTCGGCCAGGCTTACGCAGTCGATGGAGGCGATGTCCGCCAGGTTGTCGCGTACCGCCAGCACCGACTTCAGGTGGCCACCGGTCTCCACATGCGAGGCAAAAAAGGCGCCGTTGTGCGCCTGCGGTGCCACCAGTGCACGCAGGCTGTTGTAGCCGGACTGGGAATCGGTGCCGTTGTAGGCCACGCAGCGGCCGCGCAAATCGGCCAGCTTGGTCGCAGGGTCGTTGGCGCGCACCACCACCTGGCTGCGGCACAGAAAACCGTCGCATCCTGGGACGCCGTAATGGAATGCCCCGACCACGCGGACCTGGCCGGCCAGCGCGGTCACCAGTGGATAACCGCAGGCCTGGCTAAGCAGCAAGGCCGGCTCGCGCCAATGGCCTAGGTAGTCCTGCGGCCAGTCGGGAACGTCAGATACCTCGCCCAGACCGCGCTCGCGCAGGCGGGAGGCGAGCCGCGGCCAGAGCGCCAGCACGCCCGCCTTGTTGCCCAGGTACATCGGCAATCCGCCAACCATGTTTGCCGCCCGGTCACGGGGCGGGTTGGCTGGGGTGTGCGCCGTCATAGGCAAGCAGAGCGCCGCAGTGCTCATCAGGCATCCGTGCTGCGCACTGCGGTATTGGCTGCGACATGACAAGCGCTTGGCGCAGTTGTCAGTCTGTGCCGCAACTTCGTTGTCGGCTTGGGAGCGGCCCGGCGCTTCATGGCATGTCCGCCGTTCACAACTCGTAGCCGGGGTGCATCGGCGAGTCGACGGGCTTGAGGGCGTATTTCCACAGCAGGTGGCAGTAGCCTGGAATGTAGAACCCGTTATTGCGCAGCAGGAACCCGTCGCGGTCGGCCAGGTACAGAGCAGGGATACGGTACCAGGCAACACCGGGATGGTCGTGGTGGACTGCGTGGTAGTTGTTGTTCAGGTAGAGCAGCCGCCACGGCAAGGCCGCGTCGTTGACCACAATGCGGTGCGCCGGCAACGCGGCTGGGCGATGCTCGAAGAACGAGCGCAACATGGCCAGGCTCAGGGCCGGGTACGCAACGCCGAACAGGTAGTGCAGGGGCGACATGCCGGACACCTGGTTGACCCACCACAACATGGCGATCAGCAGCGCCAGGTGCACGACCCAGGTGCGGGCATAGGTGAAGTCGCGCTTCAGCGGACCGCTCACAATATTGGCCCACACCAGCGGAATGGTATGGGCCGGCCCGAGCAGCAGCCGCCCCAAGGCCGTGCGCAAAAACCACCGAAAGGCACGTTGGAGCTTCCACAGGCGCTCAAACTCATGCGCCTGCAGGTAATTGCATTCCGGGTCGATGCCGGGAGTGGTCAGATGTTCGTCCCGGTGGTGGACCAGATGGCTGTCACGGTAAATGTCATACGGGTACCAGGCACTCATGGGGAAGATGCCGAGCAGGCGGTTTAGGGCCTTGCTGCGCGTCGGGTGGCCGTGCAGCAGCTCGTGCTGCAAGCTCATGTGCCATGCCACTACCAGCACCAGCGCCGGGTGGGAGACCCAGGCCGGCAAGGAGCGGTAGGACAGAACCAAGGCCAGCCAAGCGCCATAGATGACGGTGATGAGCACCCAGGTCGGCCATTCGATACGCGTGTCTCGCCCGCGTACGGTGCGGGCGGCAAGCCCCCCGCCCGCAGCTACGACTTGCGGGCTCGGCGTCTTGGACTTCAGGGAACGGCTCATGGCATGCCCATGTCAGTACCGCCCGGCCGTTGCAAAGGTACTGAGGTCTTGCAGACCGCACGGCTGCGAGACGCAGCCGTTCTTCATGCCGTCCAATCCGGCGCGAGCAGGCTTGGAGCCGCGGCACTTGGCCCCTAGTGGGCCGCGAACGAAGTGAGCTTGGAGCGGCTTCATGCTAGCGGCAGACGCCGGTAGGTGCCGGGTTGGGCCGGGTCGTGGTATTTGTTCATGGGCCCGTTCTCGACATAGTGGCGGTGGCAAAACGCCAGCGCGTCGCGATTCAGCGTAACGCCCAGGCCCGGCCCTTCGGGAACCCGCACGACGTTGTTCTTCGGGCGAAACGGACCTTCATTCACGATGTCCATCGGCTGCATGCGAAACAGCGACTGGTTCGGTTCGCGGATCCAGCCAATAGCCGCACACAGGTGCAGGTAGGCCGCGCTGCCAATGCCGGAGTCGCCGCTGTAACACCAGTAGTCGATGCCCGCGTGTTCACAAGCGCCCAGGAAACGCAGCATGCGGCCAATGCCGCCGACCAGCGTCGGGTTGCCCACCAGCGCATCTGGCACCTTGAGTTCCATGGCGCGTGCGATGTCCAGGTTGTGGGTCGAGAACGGAATCGAGCAATGCCGGCGCAGCTCGCGCATTTCTTCGATGGTGGCCACCGGGTCTTCCCAGTTGCGCACGCCAAGTTCCTCCAGCGGACGCGCCAGCCGGCGTGCCGTGGCCAGCGAATAGGCGTGGTTGGAGTCGACGCGCAGCATTACGTCGTCGCCCAGTTTTTGCCGGATCAGCTCCAGTATGCGCAGCGAGACCTTGGGGTCGCGGGTGGAAAACTTGCCTTCGAAAAAGGTCGTGCCGTGGGTCTCCTGCAGCATCACGCAGTAGTCGGCCACTTCTTCGGGGCTGCGTTCACCCTTGACGAAGGGGCCACCCTGCAGGACCGGGCCATTGCCGCGCAGCGAGAAGTAGTCGGTGAACGGGATGTCCTTGCGTACCGCGCCGCCCAGCAACTGGTACAGCGGCTGGTTCCAGGCTTTGCCCCGCAGGTCCCACAGCGCCATTTCGACGGCGCCGAAAGCCGCGATACGGCCGGTGTCGTTGATGCTTTGCACGCCGGCCCAGAACGGCAGGCAGACAAACTCCGCACCCGCGATGTCAATTGGGTCGCGGCCCAACAGGCGCGCTGCAAAAGCGTCGTTGATCAATGCGGCAGCGCCAGCGCCGGAAGCCTCGCCCAGGCCGACCAGCCCGTCATCGGTTTCGACTTCGACAATGGTTTGCGAAAAGCCGGGGAGTTCGCCGAACACCCAGCCATACGGGGCTTCCAGCGGGAAGTTGATCGGGGTTGCAGTGATACGACGAATCTTCATCCGGTGCGATAGTTGCTGTGTTCCCGAGCTGGAAAAATGAGCCTTGGTAATACTTGTTTACCTACAAATAACTCTGAAATCGATTCTATACTCTGAAAAATCCGATTAGAGCCAAGAATTGTCATGGCAAGTATTACTGATAGTCATGGATCAGGTTCCCACCTGTTTCACCGCCGCCTGCCTCCGCTACACGGTTTGACGGTGTTTGCGGCGGCGGCCGCCTCAGGCAGCTTCAGCCGCGCAGCCGATCTGCTGTTTGTGACCCAGGGTGCGGTAAGCCGGCAGATCCAGCAACTCGAAGCCCACCTGGGATGCAAGCTTTTTGTTCGCCATAAACGCGGACTCAAGCTGACCCCTGAAGGCCAACTGCTGCTGCCGGTGGTGGACGATGCGCTGGGCCGCCTGGCCGGAGCCTGTGACGGCTTGCGCAATATTGCCCAGGTGCTGGTGCTGCGCATGCCGCCCACGTTCACCGCGCGCTGGTTTCTGCCGCTGCTGCCCGAGCTGCGTGCGCTGCTGCCGGATGTGGACGTGCGCATCACCACCTACGACGCCTGGGAGCCAGAGTTCGAACGCTCCGACGTGGATGCTGCCGTGGTGCAAGGGCGCGGCGCCTGGGTCGGTGTGGAGGCGGTGGCGCTGATGACCGAGGTGCTGACGCCGGTGTGTTCGCCGCAGTTGGCGGCAAGCATCCGTTCCGAGGCCGAACTGGCGGGTTTGCCGCTGTTGCACTGCGACCCGCTGGATGCCTGGCCGCGCTGGTTGCAGGCGGTGGGCGTGGACAACAAGGACGCGCGCCGCGGCCAGACCTTCGACACGCTGGAGCTTGTGTTGGCTGCCGCGACACGCGGGCAGGGCGTGGCCATCGGCGACCTGAACCTGGTGCGCGAGAGCCTGCGTGACGGCATCCTGGTAGCACCTTTCAAGCAGACCATAGAACGCGGCCTGTCCTACTACCTGGTGTACCCGCCGGACCGTGCGCAGATACCCAAGATAAAAATCCTGCGCGAGTGGTTGGCCAGCCAAACCGCCTGACGCCCGCGCGTGATGGATACGACCGACCGCCAGCAGGCTGTGCCCGCGGCACCCGAATCCGGGCCGGGCCCCGAGGACATCCACTTCCTGCTGCTGCCGGAGTTTTCGATGATGGGCTTTGTGTCGGCCATCGAGCCACTGCGGGTAGCCAACCGCTTTCGCGAGCACACCTACCGCTGGCACATCGTGAGCAGGGATGGTGCCCCGATCACGGCCAGCAATGGCATTTCGCTCAACGCGCAAGGATCAGTGCGGGGTGTTGCGCAGGCACGCACCGTTTTTGTGGTCGCCGGCTTCAATCCGCTGGAGTGCTACAGCGCGGCGCTGGGCGAATTTCTTCGGGGCGCGCAGCGCAGGGGGGCGACGCTTGGCGCCATAGATACGGGTGCTTTCATCCTGGCAGAGGCCAAACTGCTGGGCGCGCAGCCGGTAACGCTGCACTGGGAGGCGCAGGCGGCTTTTGCCGAGCGCTACCCTGCCCTGGCAGTGACGCAGGAACTGTTCGAGATCGGTGAGCGCTGTATTACGTGTGCGGGTGGTACGGCGGCAATAGACATGATGCTGGCCCTGATAACGCGCAAACATGGCCGCGATCTGGCAGCCAGGGTGTCGGAGCAATTTGTGCTGGGCCGCATACGCAGCCAGTCGGACCACCAGCGCATGGAGATCGCGGCGCGGTATGGCCTGCACAACAGCAAGACCCTGCAGATCATCAAGTTGATGCAGGAGCACATTGAAGACCCATTGTCGGCCGATGATCTGGCCGGCATGATCGCCGTCACGCGGCGTCAACTGGAGCGGCTTTTTTCCACCCATCTGCGCGACACGCCCGCGCACTTCTACGCCGGTGTTCGGCTGGACCGGGCGCGTGAACTGCTGCAGCAAACCGGCATGGCCGTCATGGCCGTGGGTGTTGCCTGCGGCTTCGCGTCGTCGTCCCATTTCTCGCGCGCCTACCGCGCACGTTTCGGTCTCAGCCCCAAAGATGAGCGGCCGCCGCGGTGAGCTTGGCACGTCCCTGGTGCGCGATTTCGGGGGCGCACGCACGGCGCTTTTTTGACCACTGCCCGGCTTAGCACTTGGGTCGCGGAGTGCATAGCTGCGCGCGACTTCGCTTATTCGTTTTGCGACGGCGCGTGTGTTTTCGGCCCCGATTCAATTCAAGTAATTGATACCACGATATGCACAATGCCGGGCAAGTAAGGGATTGTCTGGATGCCTGTTGGTCCGCTTATTGCGTTACGATGAAAGCAGAGTGCAAAGCTGGTTGCCCTCGGGCTGCCCGAGATTTTCCATCGCGTCAGATGGCGGAGTCGGGGAACTGTTTATCGACTTGATTGGAGATTTCTACAAATGGCAATGATCGACACCCCCACGGATTCGGGACTTATTCTCGACCGCCGTCAAATCATCACCGGCGCCGCGGCGCTGGGTCTATCCGCTACCTTTGGCGCCATGCCTGCCATGGCCCAGGGCGCGCCCAAAAAAGGTGGCACACTGCGCCTGGGCATGGAAGGTGGTTCGGCCTCGGACAGCCTGGACCCTCGCACCTATGCGGACTCCATCCCGATTGCCTACAGCCTGATGTTCTGGAACACGCTGGTCGAGATTGATACCAAGGGCAATGCAACGCCCGAGCTGGCCGAAAGCTGGGAGTCCAAACCCGGCGCGAAGGAATGGATCATCAATCTGCGCAAGGGCATGACCTTCACGTCGGGCAAAACGCTGGATGTGGATGATGTGATCTATTCGCTCGGAATCCACCGCGGCGCCGACACCAAGTCCCCCGCCAAAGGCATTCTTGAGCCCATCACCGAGATGAAAAAGCTCTCGCCGACGCAGTTGCAGATAACACTGTCCGCCGGCAACGCCGACCTGCCCTTCATCCTGTCCGATTACCACCTGATCATTGTTCCCAAGGACACCAAGGATTTCTCCAAGCCGGATGGCACGGGTGCATTCACGCTGCAGGAATGGCAGCCCGGCGTGCGTATCGTGGCCAAGCGCAAACCAGGCAACTACTGGAAGCCTGGCCGCGGCAACTTCGATACGGTGGAGCTGCGCTACATCATCGATGCGGCGGCCCGTACGCAGGCGCTGGTGACTGGCCAGGTCGATGCCGTGAACCGACTCGATCCCAAAACCGTGGGCTTGTTGTCCAAGAACAAGAACCTGCAGGTATCGCGCACCAAGGGTACTGGCAACCGCTTTGCGTTTGTGGCGCTGACCGACACCGATCCGTTCAAGAGCCGTGATCTGGTGCTGGCCATGAAGTACGGCATCGACCGCAAGAAGATTGTCGACAACGTGTACTCCGGCTACGCAACCATTGGCAACGACCACACCGTCGGCCCGGCCAACAAGTACTACGATCCCAAGCAAAAGCAGCGCGCCTACGATCCGGACAAGGCCAAGTTCCACCTGAAGAAGTCCGGCTTCACTGGCAAGATTGAACTGCAGGTGTCCGAGGGTGCGTACTCCGGCGCGACCGACTCGGGCGTGTTGTTCCAGGAGTCTTTCAAGAAGACGGGTGGCGAGATCGATCTCAAGCGTGTCTCCGGCGACGGTTATTGGGACAACGTATGGCTCAAGGCACCGTTTTGCGCCGTGTACTGGGGCAACCGTCCGACCGCCGACCTGCAGTTGTCGCAAACCTTCGTCAAGGGCCAGGCCTGGAACGACACCCACTACGACAACCCCAAGTTTGACAAGCTGGTGGTGGACGCGCGGGTCGAACTCGACGAGAACAAACGCAAGGCCATGTACGCGGAATGCCAGGCGCTGTTGTCGGAAGAAGCCGGCATGGTGTGTTTTGCCATTGGCGACCAGATGGATGGCGGCAGCACCAAACTTCGCGGCCTGGCCGCCCATGCGCGTTACGACATGAACGACCAGCGTCTGGCCGAAAAGGGCTGGTTCGCTTGAGTTGGTGAATCTTTCTGCTGCGCGGGCCAATCTGGCGCCTGCGGTGCTCACCGTACAGGTGTACGGCTCCGCTCCTCGACGCCACCTTGGACCGCTCGCGACGAAATCTTCACCAACTCAATGTTCTTGCATGGAATAGGCTGCGGCAACGGTTCGCGGCTTTTAATGGGCGTGCATTTTGCTTGACTGCTGACGGTCAAGCCGGCGCGTTTTTTCCCAGCACTGTTTTTGCGGTGCAAACTGTTGTGGCGACGTCCGCCTGACCCAGCTTCTTAGGAAGATCCCCAATGTTAAGACTCGTATTAAATCGACTGGGGCTGGGCGTACTGACGCTCTTCGCCGTCTCCCTGCTGATCTTTGTATGTACCCAGATCCTGCCGGGCGACGTTGCCTCGGCCGTATTGGGCAACCAGGCGACCCCGGAAGCATTGGCGGTCTTTCGCAAGGAACTGGGCCTTGACCAGCCCGCCTATTTGCGATTCTTCAACTGGTTGTGGGGCGCGGTGCGCGGTGACCTGGGCGTGGCGATGACCAATAAGCGCGTCATCATCGACGAGTTGCTGCCGCGGCTTTACAACACCCTGTTCCTGGCCGGCTACGCGGCCCTGATAGCGATCCCGCTGTCGGTGGGCCTGGGCATTCTGGCTGCCATCAACGAGGGCAAGTTCGTGGACCGCGCGGCCAACGTACTGACGCTGATCACCATTTCCGTGCCCGAGTTTTTTATTGCGTACCTGCTGATCATCCTGTTCGTCGTTAACCTCGAGTGGTTCCCTTCGCTGGCCACGGTGTTCCCGGGCATCAGTTTCGGCGAGCGCGTCTACATCACCACCTTACCGGCGATTGCGCTCACGTTGCTGGTGGCGGCGCATATGTTGCGCATGACCCGCAGTTCGGTGCTGGCCGTCATGTCCAGCCCCTACATTGAGATGGCTTTTCTCAAAGGTGCAACCCGCTCGCGCGTGATCGTGCGCCATGCGCTGCCGAATGCGGCGGCCCCCATCATCACGGTGATCGCACTCAACATTGCCTACTTGGTGGTGGGCGTGGTGGTGCTGGAGGCGGTGTTCGTATATCCCGGTATCGGGCAACTCATGGTGGACGGGGTTGCCAAGCGCGATGTGCCGGTCATTCAGGCCTGCGGCCTCGTGTTTGCCGGTGTGTTCGTGATGCTCAACACTTTGGCCGACGTGCTGGTCATCCTGGTCAACCCCCGCTTGCGCCACAAACGTTGATGGTGAAAAAAATGAAAATACTTGGTCACAAACCCACCGCCACGGCCTGGATTGGCATGGCGATTATTGTCATCAACGTGTTGATCGCGGTGCTTGGCCCGCTGGTCGCCCCGTATTCGCAATCGGAGACCGTGGGCGCGACCTGGGATGAGCCCTCCATGAAGATGCTGCTGGGCGCCGACCAGATTGGTCGCGACATGGTGACCCGGCTGATTTATGGCGCGCGCACAACCATCGGTGTAGCGCTGGCGACCACCTGCATTTCGTTTTTCATTGGTATCACACTCGGCTTTGCCGGGGCGGTGCTGGGTGGATGGGTAGACAACGTGATTTCCCGCCTGGTGGACGTGATCCTGTCGATTCCGCTGTTGATTCTGGCCTTGATCATCCTGGGAGTGTTCGGCTCATCGATTCCGGTGCTGATCCTGACCATCGCCGTGCTGGACTCGACACGCGTGTTCCGGCTGGCGCGCGCCTTGGGCATGAACCTGACCGTGCTGGAATACGTGGAGGCGGCCCGGCTGCGCGGCGAAGGTACCTGGTGGATCATCCGGCGCGAAATTTTGCCCAACGCGTCGGCGCCGCTGGTGTCGGAGTTCGGCCTGCGCTTCTGCTTCAACTTCCTGTTCATCGCGGCGCTGTCCTTCCTCGGCCTGGGTATTCAGCCGCCGTTCGCTGACTGGGGCGGCATGGTGCGCGAAAACGCGGCCGCCATCAACTTCGGCATGCTGGCGCCGATCTGGCCGGCACTGGCCATCACCACGCTCACGGTGGGTGTGAATCTGGTGGTGGACTGGTTGCTCTCGATCGAATCGCGTCCGTCCGGCGCGCAAGCGGAACTGTGAGAACACCATGACTGACAAAAAAATAATTCTGCAGATCAAGGGCTTGCGGCTGGAGGCGGTGCGTGGCGGCTCGGTGATCGTCGACAACGTAAGCGTCACGCTGCATGCGGGCGAGGTGCTGGGCCTGATCGGCGAAAGCGGTGCCGGCAAGTCCACCATCGGCCTGTCAGCGATGTCGTATGCGCGCGCCGGCGTACATATCGCGGGCGGCGCGGTCGAGATCGACGGCATCGACATCCGCAAGCTCAATGCCGCGGGGCGCCGTGCCGTGCGGGGACGCCGCATCGCCTATGTGGCGCAGTCCGCCACGGCCGCGTTCAACCCGGCCCATACCATCATGGACCAGGTCTGCGAAGCGCCGCTTATACACGGCCTGATGAAACGCGAAGAGGCCGAGACCTGGGCCCGCCATTTGTTCAAGTCGCTCGATTTGCCCGAGCCGGAAACTTTTGGTGAACGTTATCCGCACCAGGCTTCGGGTGGCCAACTGCAACGCGCCATGGCGGCCATGGCCATGTCCTGCCGCCCCGATATCCTGGTGCTGGACGAACCCACCACGGCGCTGGACGTGACGACGCAGATCGAGGTGCTGATCCTGCTCAAGTCGCTGATCCGCGAATACGGCACGGCGGCGCTCTACATCACGCACGACCTCGCGGTGGTGGCCCAGGTGGCCGACCGCATCAAGGTGCTGCGCCACGGCAAGGAAGTGGAAGAGGGCACCGTCGATGGCGTGTTGCAGGCACCGACGCAGGACTACTCGGCGCGGCTGGTGGCCGTCCGCGGCGCCGCACACAGCGAACGTGCCGTGCAGTCCACGGTCAAACCAGACACCATCCTGAAGCTCGACCATATCGACGCTGCCTATGGCACGTTCAAGGTGGTGAACGACGTGAGCCTGGACGTGCGCCGTGGCGAAACGGTTGCGGTGGTGGGCGAGTCCGGCTCCGGTAAATCCACGCTGGCGCGCATCATCACGGGCCTGTTGCCGCCTGTGGCCGGCACGATTCTGTTCAAAGGCAAGGAGTTGCCCAAGAGCCTCGGGGAGCGCAGCAAAGACCTGAAACGCATGATCCAGCTGGTCTACCAGATACCGGACGTTGCGCTCAACCCGCGCCAGACCTTGCTGGAGACCATCGGACGGCCGGTGAGTTTTTACTTTGGCCTGGGTGGCAGCCAGACCGTCACGCCGGGTGAGCACCAGACCATCCAGGAAGCGGTCGGCCGGCCATCGACCCTGTACTTCGGCATGGGTGCTGCCGAGGTCAACACACGCACCAAGGAACTGCTCGACCTGGTGGAGTTGCCGCAGAACTTTTTGACGCGTTATCCGACCGAATTATCAGGAGGGCAAAAGCAGCGTGTTTGTATTGCCCGCGCCCTGGCGGCCAACCCGGACCTGATCATCCTGGACGAACCCACCTCGGCGCTGGACCCGCTGGTGGCCGAAGAAATCCTCAAGCTGCTGCGCCGCCTGCAAGCCGAGCTGAGCCTGTCGTATGTGCTGATCACCCACGACCTGGACGTGGTGCACCGCATCGCCCACCGTACGGCGGTGATGTTGCGCGGATCGTTCGTGGCGTTTGACGAAACCGAACGCATCTTCGAAGGGCCGTTCCACCCCTACACCGAGAAACTCGTGACCGCCGTGCCGGTGATGCGCAGCGACTGGCTCGATGGGGTGCTGGCGAAGCGGGCCGCGGCTGCCACTGCCTGAGCATTGTCGGAGCCAGAGACCGCACATGCCTGATCAGGCGCTCGCCGGCATTTACAACTACCGCGCCGTCGATGCGGCGCTGGCCACGTCGGGCCAGCCGACCGAGTTGCAGATGCAAGCCGTTGCCGCGGCCGGTTTCAATACCGTCATCAACCTGGCGCTGCATGACGACCCGCGTTACTCCTTGCCGGATGAGCCCGGCCTGGTGAGTTCGCTGGGCATGGCCTATGTACACATCCCGGTCCAGTTCGCGGAACCCACCGAAGCCGATCTGCTGGCCTTCTTTTACGCGATGGAAAAATCCGCGGGTGAGAAAGTTTGGGTCCATTGCGCGGCCAATATACGGGTCTCGGCGTTTCTCGGCCTGTACCGGGTAAGCCGCCTGGGCTGGAGCAATAACGACGCGTTTGCGCTGATGCACGCCCTGTGGAAACCCAACGAGGTATGGGCCTCGTTTATCGCCGACATGCTGGCGCATCGCGGCGTTTGAGCGTGCTCCGGCCCGATCCGTGTAAAAATGAATTACTACTTCCTTTTTACACAAACCCACCATGGCCAGCATTCGGCGCCATTTATTGCCTGTTCTGTTGCAACGTGCCCGCCAGTATCCCGTTGTGACCGTTACCGGCCCACGCCAGTCCGGCAAGACCACCCTGTGTCGAATGGCGTTTGCACAGCTGCCTTATGCCAATCTGGAACAACCCGACGTGCGGGAGTTCGCGCGGTCTGACCCGCTTGGTTTCCTGGCGCGGTACCCGAATGGGGCCGTGATTGACGAGGTGCAGCGCCTGCCGGAGTTGCTGAGCTGGTTGCAGGTGCGGGTGGACGCGCAGCCGGGCAACGGGCAGTTCATCCTCACCGGAAGTCACCAGTTCGAGCTGATGGCGTCGGTCACCCAGTCCCTGGCGGGGCGCACCGCGCTGCTTCGGCTGCTTCCCTTGTCCATCAACGAACTGCGTCAGGCCGATCTGGACAGCGGCACCGACTGGCTGCTTCTGGCCGGTGGTTATCCACGCATTCATGCCCAGGGCCTGCCGCCCGCGGTTGTGTTGGGCGACTACTTCGAGACCTACGTCGAGCGTGACCTGCGCCAATTGGTCGAACTGCGCCAGTTGCGGGAATTTCGCCGCTTCGTGCAGATGTGCGCTGGCCGCGTCGGGAATTTGCTGAATCTGCAGAGCCTGGCGGCGGATGTGGGTGTGTCGGGCCATACGGCGCGCGCATGGATGAGCTTGCTCGAGGCGAGTTACGTGGTGTACCTGTTGCCACCGTGGTTTCAAAACCTCGGCAAGCGCCTGACCAAGTCCCCCAAGCTGTACTTTTACGATGTCGGGCTGGCCGCCTGGCTGATGGGCCTGCGTGAAGTTTCACAACTGGCCAATCATCCTTTGCGCGGCCACCTGTTTGAAAACCTGGTGGTGATGGAGTTCTTCAAGCATTTTGAGCACCATGGCCTGCACCAGAATCTGCACTTTTACCGCGACAGCCATGGCCTCGAGGTGGACTTGCTGGTGGAAAACAGCGAGGTGCCGGGTGGGATAGGTCTGGTCGAGATCAAGTCCGGGCAGACCTACCACGAAGGTTTTGCCGGTACTTTGCATCGTGTAGCGCAGGTTCTGGGGTCACGCGTACAGCGCAAGATGGTGGTCTACGGAGGCAATGAAGCCTACGCTCGCAACGATGTCGAAGTTGCTGGGCTGCGGCATCTTCGCTGAGGCGCCGCGCAGGTCGCTACACGTTCGAATCCGGAAACGAAGCCTTGCGCCGGTTCACATAGTCCAGGATGGCTTCGTCCACCGCCACGTCCATGGGCGGCATCTCGTATTCGGCCAGGTTTTTTTTCCAGGTGGCGTTGGCGCGTTGCGCCAGGTCGCGCGAACCCTCGGCCTCCCACTGCTCGTAGCTGTTGTTGTCGGTGATGGGCGAGCGGTAGAACGCGGTCTCGAAGTTGGCTTGCGTATGGGCGCAGCCCAAAAAGTGTTTGCCCGGCCCGACCTCGCGGATGGCGTCCATGGCCTGGCCGTTCTCGGACAGGTCCACGCCGGCCAGCAGCGTGTGCATCATGCCGGCCTGGTCCACGTCCATGATGAACTTCTCGTAACCCATGGACAGGCCGCCTTCGAGCCAGCCGGCCGTATGCAGTACAAAGTTGACACCGCCCAGGCAGGTCGGCAGCAAGGTATTGGCCGACTCGGACGCGGCTTGCGCGTCGGCAATCTTGGAGCCGCACAAGCCGCCGCCAGAGCGAAACGGCACACCCAGGCGGCGCGCCAAAGCGGCCATCACAAACAGCACCAGTGCCGGCTCGGGCGTGCCGAAGGTGGGCGCGCCCGACTGCATGGAGATACTGGACGCAAAACTGCCCAGCACCACCGGCGCGCCGGGGTTGCATAGCTGCACAAAGGCCATGCCGGCCAGCGCCTCGGCATAGGTCTGGGCGCAGGTGCCCGCTACCGTGACCGGCGACATGGCCCCAGCCAGGATAAACGGCGTGATGATGGTGGCCTGGTTGGCGCGGGCATACACTTTGGCCGCGCCGAGCATGGTCTCGTCGAAGGTCATCGGCGAGTTGGCGTTGATCAGGTTGATGACGGTGGTACGCGGCCGGCCGGTGAGCGGGTCCATCCAGTCTTCGCCGAACAGTATCCTGGCCATCTCCACCGTGTCCCGGGCGCGGTCCGGATGCGTGACCGACCCCATGAAGGGTTTGTCGCTGTATTTCATGTGCGAATACACCATGTCGAAATGCCGCTTGTTCACGGGCAGGTCGACCGGCTCGCAGATCGTGCCGCCCGAATGGTGCAGCGAGTTCGCCATGTAGGTGAGCTTGACGAAGTTGCGAAAGTCCTCGATGGTGGCGTAGCGGCGGCCCTTGTCCAGGTCGCGCACAAAGGGCGAGCCATAGGCTGGCGCAAAAACCGTGTTCTTGCCTCCTATCACCACGTTGTGCGCCGGGTTGCGCGCGTACTGCGTGAACTCGCGCGGCGCCGTGGCCTGCACCAGTTTGCGCGCCAGTCCGCGCGGGAAATGTACGCGTTCGCCTTTTACGTCGCAACCGGCGGCGCGAAACAGCTCCAGTGCCTCGGCGTCGTCGCGAAAGTCGATACCGGTCTCTTCCAATATCGTTTCGGCGTTACCCTCGATGATCCGCAGGCCTTCTTCGTCCAGCACCTCGTAGTAGGGGATTTTGCGTGTGATGTAGGGCGCCGACTGCGCGACACGCGCCGAACGGGCCGCGCGTTTGGCCTCGCGCCCGCCGCCCGCGCGCCGGCCACGCGGCGCCTGGGTTTCTGCCTGTACCAGTGCGTCTTCCATGTGCCGTGTCTCCAAGATCAAGCGTCAGGCGCCCCAAGGGCCCGAGATCATCAGAGTATGGTCAACCGCCCCGTGGGGATGTGATCCCCAAGCGACGCCATCTTGTAAACATACGCCAAGCATTTGTCGCTTGCGGGTTGCCGCATGTCGTTATGTGGACACTGTGCACGGGTCGTCTCCGGACAATGCAGGGAGCCCGGTATGGTCCGCGCGGCGCAGGTCTATTTCAGATGGCTTCTTTATGGCGTTGAGTGTTTTCGACCTGTTCAAGATCGGTATCGGCCCGTCGTCCTCGCACACCGTCGGCCCGATGAAGGCCGCCGCCATGTTTGCGCGCCGGCTGCACAAGGCCGGCCTGCTGCCCCGCACCACGCGCATTGAGGCCAAACTGTACGGCTCGCTGGGTGCAACCGGTAAGGGCCATGGTACCGACACCGCCATCATGCTGGGGCTGGAGGGCTTGATGCCCGACACCATAGACCCGGACGGCATCGAGGCACGCCTGAAACGCATCCGCGCCGATGGCAAGGTGATGGTCGAGGGCGAGTTCCCGGTCAGCTTCAAGGAGCGCACGGACATGTTGTTCCTGCGCCGCGAAACCCTGCCGTTTCACACCAACGGCGTGCGATTGTCGGCGTTTGCGGCCGACGGCAGCCTGCTGGAAGAGCGGCGTTATTTTTCGGTCGGCGGCGGCTTTGTGGTGTCGCAGGAAGAGGCCGACGCATCGGCCGAGCACCCGCGCCTGGTGGTGGACCCCACCCCGCTGAAGCATCCGTTCACCACCGGCGACGCGCTGCTGGAGATCACCCGCGCCACCGGCCTGTCGATTGCGCAGGTGATGCGTCAGAACGAGCATGCCTGGCGCACCGATGCCGAGCTGGACGCGGGGCTGGACAACATCTGGGAGGTGATGAAGGCCTGCGTGGCGCGCGGCTGCCGCACCGAAGGCCATCTGCCCGGCGGCATGCGCGTCAGGCGCCGCGCAGCCGAGTTGCACCGCTCACTCAGCAGCCGGCCCGAGCAGGCGCTCAAGGACCAACTCACGACGCTGGACTTCGTCAATCTCTATGCCATGGCCGTCAACGAGGAAAACGCCGCCGGTGGCCGCGTGGTGACGGCCCCCACCAACGGCGCCGCGGGTATCGTCCCGGCCGTGATGCATTACTACGACCGTTTTGTTCCCGGCGCCAACCAGAGCGGCATCCGCGACTTTTTGCTGACGGCCGGCGCGATCGGCCTGCTGTACAAGGAAAATGCCTCCATCAGCGGCGCCGAAGTGGGTTGCCAGGGCGAGGTCGGGGTGGCCTGCTCCATGGCTGCCGGGGCTCTGGCCGCCGTGATGGGGGGTACGCCGGAGCAGGTGGAAAATGCGGCCGAGATCGGCATGGAGCACAACCTGGGCCTGACCTGCGATCCGGTCGGCGGCCGGGTGCAGATACCCTGCATAGAGCGCAACGCCATGGGTTCGGTCAAGGCACTGAACGCCTCGCGGATGGCCTTGCGCGGCGACGGCACGCATTACGTGTCGCTCGACAAGGTGATCAAGACCATGCGCGATACGGGGCGCGACATGATGACCAAATACAAGGAAACCAGTCGTGGCGGGTTGGCGGTCAATGTCATCGAGTGCTGAGATGGTGCTGGCTCTCTTGCAAAGCCAAAATCCCGAGTGCACGCTAGTGCTGCTGGGCTCGCAGCAAAGCTGCGCCCGGGCGGGCTGCGGCGCTTCACTTCGACGGTCGCACTGCGTGTCGACTTCCCTGCGGTGCTCGTTTTCACGGCCGCATCTCGGAACTCGCTGCGTTCGCTTCGCTCTCTCCGTTCAGACAACCGCGATGAGAATGATGACGAAGTGCGCTGCGCGCACGGCCATGAAAGCTCCGCTCCTCGGCGTCGCAGAGGCGCACCGCAACCCACCCGAGCGCAGCTTTGCAGGTGGGTTGTTGGTATTCGGGGCAATCGCCAGCGCCAACGCCACTTCCTCGCGGCAGGCGGTACCCGGCGGGGGCGATTTCTGTGGCGGCGAGGAGCGCAGCTTTGGGGTCGGCGCGCGCAGCGCGCTTCGTAAACTGACTCGCTGCGGTTGTCTGAACGGAGAGAGCGAAGCGAACGCAGTGAGTTCCGCAGCGCGACCCCAAAGCGAGCACCGCAGCGGAGTCGACACGAAGTGCGACCGCCACAGTATGAGCTCCCGGCGGATTCCGCCTGCGGCGACGCGAGCATTTCCGCTAGAAATGGTGCGGCCGCAAACAAGAACAGCCGAATCACAACTGGACCTCATGTGAGCCATTTTTCGATCTTCAGCATCGCCCGCAATGCCCTGTCGTACCACGAGAACTGGCAAAAGCAGTGGCGCAGTCCGGCGCCCAAGCGCAGTTACGACGCCATCATCGTGGGCGGGGGCGGGCACGGGCTGGCCACGGCTTATTACCTGGCCAAGGAACACGGCATGCGCAATATTGCCGTGGTGGAGCGCGGCTGGCTGGGCGGCGGCAACACGGCGCGCAACACCACCATCGTGCGCTCCAACTACCTGTGGGACGACGCGACGCACCTTTACGAAAAGGCGCTGCAGCTGTGGGAGGGCCTGTCGCAGGACCTCAACTACAACACCATGTTCAGCCAGCGCGGTGTCATGAACGTGGGGCACTCGCTGCAGGACATGCGAGACATCCACCGGCGCGTAAATGCCAACCGGCTCAACGGCGTGGACGGCGTGGTGCTCAGCGCGGCGCAGATCAAGCAGATGGTGCCCATCATGAACACCTCGGCGTCGCTGCGTTACCCGGTCATGGGGGCGTCGTTCCAGCCGCGCGGCGG
>JANLPN010000013.1:0-3681 GCA_031367285.1 Betaproteobacteria bacterium
ACCGCCTTGCTGTAGGTGGTGGAGGTGATGTGGCCGCGGCCGTGGCCCTGGATGGCGTCGCCCTCGAAAAACAAAATGGAACCGATGGAAGGTGCGGCGTCCGGCCCGGTGGCCTCCAGCCCCACCAGCGTGGGCCGGTCGGTACGCGCAAGGTTTTCGCTGCGCCGCAAGGCGTCGCCCCAGAAAGGTTTTAGCTTGCTGGCCATCTTTCCCATGCCCATATCGTCCAGCGTCGTGCGGCCGTCCATTTCGGAGCCGACCACATGGCCTTTTTCGATACGCAGCGAACCCAGGGCTTCGAGGCCGTAGGGCCGCAGGTTCCAGGGTTTGCCGCTCTCCAGCACATGCTCCCAGACCTGCTGGCCGTAGTGGGTGGGTGCATAAATCTCGTAAGCCAATTCACCCGAAAAAGTCAGCCGGATGATGCGCACCCGCACGCCGGCCAGCGCTCCCGTCAAATCGGCGTCCAGCAAGCCCATATGCGGAATCGCTTCGTTGCTGAAATCCACGCCGGGGAAGGCGGCACGCATTACGTCGCGCGTTTTTGGGCCGGCCATGCTCATGGCAGCCCACTGGTCCGACACCGAAGCCACGGTGACGCGCAGCTCCGGCCACACCACCTGCAGCAGGAATTCCAGATGGCTCATCACCTTGCCGGCCTGCGCCGTGGTGGTGGTCATGAAGAACTCGGTCTCGCTCAGGCGGCTGGTGGTGCCGTCGTCAAGCACGATGCCGTCTTCACGCAGCATGAAACCGTAACGCGCCTTGCCTATGGGCAGCTTGGCAAAACCGTTCACGTAGACCCGGTTGAGGAACTCGGCCGCATCCGGGCCCTGCACGTCGATCTTGCCCAAGGTGGACACGTCGGCGATACCCACCTGCTCGCGCACGATGTCCATCTCGGCCCTGTAGGCCTCGGACAAAGTTGCGCCATGCGTGTTGAACCACAGCGGCCGCATCCACAAACCCGCTTCCATCATGACGCCACCGTGCGCCAGATGCCAGTCGTGTATGGCCGTGCGCCGCACCGGCTGCAGATGGGCACCCACGCTGCGCCCCGCCAGTACCCCAATGGTGGCCGGTGTGTAAGGTGGCCGGAAGGTGGTGGTGCCCACATCCGCCATGCCCAGGCCACGCCGCGCCGCCATCACGGCCAGGCCATTGAGGTTGGAGGTCTTGCCCTGGTCGGTGCCCATGCCCAGCGTGGTGTAGCGCTTTAGGTGCTCCACCGACTGGTAACCTTCGCGGTGCGCCAGGTCCACATCGTCCACCGATACATCGCTCTGAAAGTCCACAAAGGATTTGTCGGCAGGCTTGTCCACGGTAACAGGGCCTAAGGTGGCAAAACCCAGGTGAAGATCGTCGCCATCCGGCGCTGCGGGGCACGGCATTTCCAGCGCCTTGCCGCAGCAGGCGGCCGCCTGCTGTGCTGCCTGCCAACCGCTTCGCAGGGCATCTTCCAAAGTTTGTGTTCCCACCATGCTGCCGGCACCAAAGTGGCCACGATCAAAGCCACCCGGAACAAAGCTGGCCAAGTCGGCGCGGTAGACGGGTTTGATGCCTCGGTGCGAGGTCAGGTGCACGGTGGGCGTCCACCCGGCTGACATGGCGACCAGATCAACTTCATGGCGCGTGCCGCTTCCCGTGACACGGCCTTGCCCGACGTCAAACGGCGCCAGGTTGCAACTGCTGGCACGGTGCGCACCCTGCACCTGGGTGATGGCGGTGGACAGCTGAACCTCGACGCCCGCCGCGCGCGCCTGGGCCAACACACCGGCACCGGCTTGCTGGCGTACATCGGCAATCCTGACTTTGGCACCCGCGCCGGCCAAGGCAATGGCGTCCAGATAGGCTGCGTCGTTGTTGGTGGCAAAAACCGCGTTGCGGCCCGGCACCACGCCATAACGGTTGACATAGGTACCGACCGCGCCGGACAACATCACGCCGGGCCGGTCATTGCCCGCAAACACCAGGGGCCGCTCGATGGCACCGCAGGCCATCACCATACTGGCCGCACGCACGACATGCAGGCGCTGGCGCGGCACGCCGGCCTTGGGGTCGGCCAGGCCGGGTGCAGTACGTTCGATCACCCCCACGGTATTGCCGTCGTACAGGCCAAATGCCGTGGACCGGTTCAGTCGGCGGACCTTGCCCGTGGCATCGATGTCGGCCAGCATCCGAGCCAGCCAACGGCCTTGCGGGCTGTCTACCGGCTGACACAGCAGGGAGCCGCCAAACTCGAAGTCCTGCTCGACCAGCACCACGTCGAGCCCGGCCTGCGCCGCTCCCAGCGCCGCGGCCAGGCCGGCCGGACCTGCGCCCACCACCAGCACATCGGTAAATCCATGCTGCCAGTCGTAGCGGTCCGGGTCGGGCTCCTGGGAGGCGACGCCAAGACCGGCCGCGCGGCGTATGAAATGTTCGTAGAACATCCAGGCCTTGCGTGTCGGCCCCATGAAGGTCTTGTAATAAAAGCCCGCTACAAAAATCGGTGACAACAGCGAGTTGATCGCCATCAGGTCGAAGCCCACCGAGGGCCAGGCGTTCTGGGTATGCGTGACCAGTCCTTCTTCCACCTCGAGCACGGTAGCCGCGATATTGGGCTCCTGCCGGTCGCCCTGGCCCACCGTTAGCAGGGCGTTGGGTTCTTCCACACCGGCAGCCAGGATGCCACGGGGCCGGTGGTACTTGAACGAGCGTGCCACCAGGTGGATACCGTGCGCCAGCAGCGTGGACGCCACAGTGTCACCGCCGTAGCCGCCAAGTGGCTTGCCGTCGAAGCTGAACTTGATCGCCTGCTCGCGCCGGATGCGGCCACCTGCAGGCGTTCTGAACATGCCGCCGGTCATACCACGGGCCTTTCGCGGGCCGGCATCACCGCCAGGATGTCATGCGTGACCGTATTGCGCCTGACCACCAGCCAGCGCCGGCAGGCCAGCGTGTGTTGCCAGAACTCGCTGTGTTCGCCCTTGGGGTTGTCGCGCATGTAGACGGCCTCGACCCATTCGTCGTGGTGCTGCGCATCGAGCGGCGGATAGGTCTTGCTGGCGTCGCCGTAGTAGCTGAACTCTTCGTGGTCCCGCACGCCGCAATAGGGACAGTTGATTCTGAGCATGGGGTACGGTCTGCTTACTGCAAGTGGTTGTACGGGCCGTAGCCAGCTTCATCGATGGTGCGGCCCTTGGCAAACCGGTCCATTGTGAAACCCGCGTTGTAGGCATGCGGTTTGTCATTGGCGATGGTGTGGGCAAAACACCAGCCTGAAGCCGGCGTGGCCTTGAAGCCGCCGTAACACCAGCCGCCATTGAGGTAGAGCCCCGGCACCGGCGTGGTGGTGATAAACGGGCTGCCGTCGGGCGTCATGTCCATGATGCCGCCCCAGTGGCGCAGCAGGCGCAAACGCGCCGCAAACGGCACCAGGCTCACCAGGCCTTGTGTTGTCTCGGCCACATTGGGCAGGTTGCCGCGCTGGGCGTAGCTGTTGTAGCGGTCCAGGTGGCCGCCAAATACCAGGCCGCCCTTGTCGGACTGGGACACATAAAAATAGGTCGCCGACCAGACCACCACATGGTGTACCACCGGCTTGATGGACTCGGTCACAAAGGCCTGCAAGACATGGCTCTCGATTGGCAGGCGCAGACCGGCTTTTTGCGCCAGCACGGAGGTGTGACCGGCAACCGC
>JANLPN010000044.1:0-9160 GCA_031367285.1 Betaproteobacteria bacterium
GCGGTGGAAATGTCGGACCAGCGCGCCAGCAGCTTGCGGTCTTCCAGCGGAAAGTCAAACAAGGTGGCCAGCATCTGGGTGGTGAGATCAATGGACACCCGCTCCACCCAGTTGAAGGTCTCGTTGCGCGGCAACCCGTCCAGCACCTTCTCGGTTCTGCTGCGTATGGTGCCCTCCATCGACGCCAGGTTGCCCGGCGCCACGATGGGGCTGACGCTTTTGCGCTGCTCGTCATGTTTGGGCTGGTCCATGGCGATAAACATCTGGAACCGGTTTTCCATCGGTGCGTCGAAGATGCTGATGCCACCCTGCGACCAGTCGGACGAATACAGGCCGTGGCTGGTGTCCACCTGCATGATGTCCTTGTATTTGGTCACCGACCCCTAGGGCCCATAAAACGCGTTGCTGTGGTGGTGCACCGGGTCGTCGCGGCGCAGGCGCTCAAAGTAATAACCGATGGTGTCGTCCTGGAACAGGCGTGGCTTGGTCACGTCGATCTGGTCCAGCGGCATGGCAAAGGCCTCGGCCCGCGCCCGGTCGGCGGCTGCCGTGTGTTCGGTGGAGCTTGCTGTTATGGGCATCGCGGGGGTCCTCAAATCGGAAGTGCGTGAAGGGACAATGGCGTGAAATCATTATGGTCTACCTGTCACGCAAAGCCGGAACTCCGGCATGAAAAACAAGACAATCATCGGTATGGGCATGGTGCTGCTGGCGGCCATGTTGTGGGGCACCACCGGCACCGCACAGACGCTGGTGCCGGCGGGTCTGCCGGCACATTGGGTGGGTGCGCTGCGCCTGCTGTTTTCCGGCTTCTTCTTCCTGGCTTACGTGGCCTGGGAGCAGCGCGGCGCCGGTTTACCTATGCAACTGGCGCGCGTGCCGTGGCCATGGGTGGTACTGGGCGGTGCCAGCATGGCGGCCTATAACCTCACCTTTTTTGCCGGCGTCAAGGCCAGCAGCGTGGCCATAGGCACGGCCATTGCGCTGGGCAGCGGGCCGATATTTGCGGGCCTGCTGCAGACCCTGCTGACGCGGCGCTCACCCCCGGCGGCCTGGTGGCTGGGTACCGCGCTGGCGGTGGCCGGCGGCAGCCTGATGGTGCTGGGCAGTGCGCGGCAGTTGCGGATTTCAGCAAGCGGTGTGGGCCTGTGCCTGGTGGCGGGTCTGTCGTATGCCGTCTACACCCTGGTCAGCAAACGCCTGGTGGCGCGGGTACCGGCCTCTATCGTCACCCTCAGTGTGTTCGGCTGCGCGGCCGCCATCGCCATGCCATTGGCGTTTGCCGCCACAGGCTTTCCCGCGACCAGTATGCAGGGCTGGTGGGTGGTGGTGTATCTGGGGATTGCGGCCACCGGGGTGGCCTACCTGCTGTTCACGCATGCGCTACACCGCATATCAAGCAGCACCGCGGTATCGCTGTGCCTCATGGAGCCACTGACTGCCTTTTGCCTGGCCATTCTGGTGATTGGCGAACGCCCGCCGGCTGCAGCGTTTGCGGGCCTGGCGCTGGTGACGCTGGGCCTGGCCGTCGTGGTCCGCGCAGAAATGCGCGGTTGAGATCCAGAGCTGCATGCTCCGTTACGATGGCACGCAACAAGGAGCGACTGCCTATGGCTGACAAGGTAATTGCAACGCTGCCGGCATTTGTGCAAAAACACATTGGCGCCGAGTTGCCCGACTGGCTGGAGCCACGCTGGTTTTCCGGCAAGGACGAAGCTTTGGTATTGGGCCGCGACGCCGAGATCGGCTGGTTCGATATGGACGGTAAAGGCGATATGGCTGCCGCGGTCAACAATGCGGGCAAACTGAGGTGGCTTAACTCGTTCATCGCGGGCGTGGACTTCCTGCCGCTGGCAACGCTGGCGCAGCGCAAGGTGGTTGTTACCAACGGCGCGGGTATCACTGCCCTGGCGGTTGCGGAATACGCGGTAATGGGCATGCTCACCATCGCCAAGGGCTACCGCGACGTGGTGCAAGCACAAGGCCGGCACGAGTGGCTTCGGGACGCGCCCGGCAGAATTGAGCTGTTCGGCAGCAAGGCGCTGCTTATCGGTTATGGCGCCATTGGCCAATTGGTGACGCAGCGGCTCAGGGCATTCGAGGTGCAGGTGACCGTGGTGCGCCGCGATCCCGGTACCAGTGCGCAGACCTTGGGGCCCGACCAATGGCGTGCCCGATTGGGCGATTTCGACTGGGTGATCCTGGCCGCACCCGCAACGGCGCAGACCCGCCACATGATCGGCGCCGCCGAGTTGGCGGCTATGCAAGCCAGCGCCGTATTGTTGAATGTAGCGCGCGGCAGCCTGGTGGACCAGGACGCATTGGTCACGGCACTGTCGGAGCGGCAGATAGCGGCCGCCTTTCTGGATGTGACCGACCCGGAGCCCCTGCCACCGGAGCACCTGCTGTGGAGCCTGGACAACGCCCATATCACCATGCACTTGTCGGGCCGCTCCCAGACCCGCGCCATTCAACGTTCAGCCCGGCGCTTCCTGGAGAACCTGGCGCGTTACCGGGCTGGTGAACCCCTGCACCACCAGGTTGATCTGGCGCTGGGTTATTGACGCGGTGTGGCTCGCTTTCAGCCGAGCTCGAAAAACCGCATCACCACCTTGTCGGGGTAACGCGCGCCACTGCCTACAAACATGCGTTCGCCGATCCAGCGCAGGCTGGGGGAGGCGGTCTCGAAGGTCGGCGCGCAGCGAAAATAGATCAGTGCCGGATCGACCGGCTCGCCACGCACCAGGCGCGCGATCAGCTCGGGTGGGCCGCTGCGGATGGCGCGGTTCTGCACGTAGATTAGCTCACCGCCATCGGTTTCCAGGCAATACCGGGCATCGAGTTCCGACAGGCCAGCATTCACAATCAGCTGGAAGTCGGCGCCGCCCGGCACTACCCGCGCGCTCCAGCCCTTGCCGGTGGCCGTGCCGCCCAGAATGGGTATCAGGCGGCGCTGGCCGTGCGCGGTCTGGCCCACTTCCTGGGGCGTGCCGACCTGCACCGACAGGTCGGCAAAGAAGCTTAACGTGGGGGTGGGAAGTTCATGCACGGTGGGAGCTTGCTCAGTTGTCGGCGCAGACGAAGCTGCTTGCGTCTTCGATGTTGCCCGAGCCCTTGTATTTGGCAAATTTTGGGTAGGCGCACAGCGGGCGACCGCGGTTCGGGAAAAAGGGGCTGTTGGGGGGTGCCACGGCAGTGATGGTATCCGGTGCGACGCCTTTTTCCACCCAGTCCACCATGGTCTGGATCGAGTCGTAGGTGTCGGTGGCCGGGCCGCCCGAGCAGTGGTTCATGCCGGGCACCAGGAAGGTCCGCGCAAAACCTTGCGTGGCCGGCAGTCCGCCGTTGTTGGCCACCAGCCGGTCGTAATAGGCCAGCGTGTCGGAAGCCGAGAAAATCGGGTCCGCCATGCCGTGGATAAACAGCATCTTGCCGCCGCGCTTTTTGAATGCCGCCAGCGTGGCGTCGGCGTAGGTGTCGTACACGGCCGAGAACCAGGACATACGCGCCGGGTCGGTATCGAAGTTGAAGTTGAGCTGGTTGAAGCCCGGGTCGGGTGGCGTGAAGAATTCGTTGACCAAGGCGTCCACCATCAGGAAGTTGTAGCGCGAATCCGGCTGGGCCGTGGTGGACGAGCCCAGGGTCCAGGCGCGCCAGCCCGGCGCGGCGATGCCCGGGTCCCAGGGCTGGCCGGTGTACAAGGCCAGGCCTTTGGAGTTTTTCGGGCCGCCGAACACGTCCTGGAGCGCGCCCACCTGCCCGGCGCTCAGGCAACTCGCGTTCTTGGCGCCGCTGCATTGCAGCACCGCCGGGTTGAAGCTGCAGGCCTTGACGTTGTTGACCATGCCGTCGGCCACACCGTCGGCCGCGTCGCAGGCAGCAGTGACGGCCTTGGCCGTGAGTGTGAGGTCGTCGTTGCTGAATGCCTGCGACAGGATACGGTTGCCGGCGCCGTCCCTGGGCGCGATATCGGTCAGCTTCTTGTTGTTCCACATCGCGGCCACGGTGGCGCCGCTGGAGACACGCATGGCCGGCGCGCCGGCCGTGATGCCATCGAAATAATCCGGGAAACGCTGCGAGAACATCATGCCTTGCCGTCCACCGCCCGAGCAGCCCGAGAAATACGACTTGTCGGGTTTGCGGCCGTAACGCTGGTGTATCAGCTCCTTGGCGGTCAGCGCTGTCTTGTCGTGCGAGTCAAAGGCATGGTCCAGCCGCGCTACCGGGTCCAGGCCGAAACTGCCGCTCACACCCGTGTGGCCGGCGTCGGTCGATACCACCGCAAAACCCTGGCCCAGCGGCGAGGGTGTGGCTATGGAAATACTGGAGCTCAGTGAAGTGTCGCGCAGCGTACCGTCGTTGCCGCCACCGCCCAGGTACAGGAAACGCCCGTTCCAGCTATCGGGCAGGCTGAGCTGGAAGCCGGTGGCGTAGGTCTTGCCGTCCACGCCCACATGCGGGGCGATGCTGCCGGTCACCACGCAGTGGCCGGGCAACAGGCCGCCCGTGGTCGCCGTGCCGGGGCGTTTGCTGCCGGCCGGTATGTATTTGGCGCTGAGTGTGGTGGCGGGCAGGTCGGCTCTGGCCGCCATGTCCAGGCAAGTGGCCTCTGCGGCTTTGGCGTCAGCTGCGGGAGGTACCCCATTGAAAGCACAGCCGGCCAGCAGTGCCACGAGCAAGGCCGAAGCGCCGCCCGCATACGCCGTCATTTTCTTTGCATGCATATTTGTCCCCTGGATATTTTGAAAGCTCAGTCGGCCTTGAAGCCGGTGGCCGCAACCGCCTTGCCCCATTTCACGGTGTCGGCGCTGATGATTTTTACAAACTCATCGCGGCTGGTGCCGGTGACGCGAAAGCCAGCCTCTTCGAGCCGGGTCTTGCCATCGGCCGAATGTACGGCGCGCACGATGTCGGCATTGAGCTTGGCGATTATCTCGGGCGGCGTCTTGGCCGGCGCCACCACGCCAAACCAGGAACTGAACTCCAGGTCCGGATGCCCCTGTTCCTTGAAGGTGGGCACGTCGGGCAAGGCGCCGGCACGCACCGGGCCGGTGGTGGCCAGGGCCAGCAGCTTGCCGGCCTTGACGTTGGGTGCCGCCAGGCCCACGCTGGCAAACACGCCCTGTACGTCGCCGCCAAACATGCCGGTCAAGGCGTCGCCGGTGGATTTGTAATGCACCGGCTCGGGCTTGAGCTTGAGGGCGTCGCCAAACATGTAGGCGCCGAAATGCCCCGGTGTTCCGGCCCCGAAGGTGGCCATGAACAGGCCGCTCTTCTGCTGTTTGGACCAGTCGACAAACTCCTTCACGTTCTTGGCCGGCACCTTTTGCGGGTTGACCAGAAAGGCGAAGTCGGCGCTGACCACCTGGCTCACGGGGGCGAAGTCCTTTTGCACGTCGTAGGGCAGCTTGGCATAACTGCTGGGCGCGATTGCCAGCTGGCCGGTTTCGCCCAGCATCAAGGTGTAGCCGTCCGGCGCGGCGCGTGCCGCCTCGGTGGCCGCAATCAGGCCGCCGGCGCCGGGTTTGTTGTCCACCACCACACCGGTGCCCCAGGCTTCGGACAGTTTTTGCCCCAGCAGGCGGGCCACGATGTCCGGCCCGGTACCGGCCGGGAAACCCACGATCAGGCGTACCGGCTTGTTGGGAAAAGTGGACTGAGCCCGACCCATGGACGGCTGCAGCGCCACCACACCGGCGACCATCAGGCTGGTCAACAGGGTGCGGCGAACGGTGCGATGTGAAAGCATAAGGGATGTGCGCATGGACTTGTCTCGCTGATGGTGGGAAAATCTGAAGTGCCGCAAGCGTATGCCGCACGGCAGGCCACTGCTGTCATCCCAGAGGATGACAGCGCGCACAACAACAGCCCCGCAGCCAAGGCTGCAGGGCTGGCAGAGACAAGCAAAGAGCAAGCAAACGGTATGAGACAGTGGGCCATCAACGCCAACGGCGGCAACGTGAGCGACGTGCTGGTGGCGGCCATCCCGCAGCTTGGCGAGATGCACTTTGAGCACAGCCTGCTGGACGGCCTGCATGCCGTGCTGCCCGCAGCTTCTTGTGCCGTGTACCGCACCGGCAACTTCTGCAAGCCCACGTTTTTTATGTCGGCCAGCCGTGGCATACCCGACACCACGCTGGACTGCTGGCGCGCCTACCTGTCGGGCCCCTACCTGAGCGACCAATCCCTGTACCGGGAGACAAGTACCGCCAGGCCCTCGGGCAGCCAGCTCAGCCATATCACGGCGCAGGAGGTTCCGCCGGAACACCGCGCCAAGGTCTACGAAGCCCATGGCGTGGCCGAGCGCCTGTCGATTGTGGAGCCGCAAGGCGACGGTGCCCTGTTTGCCATCAACTTCTACCGCCACCAGCACCAGCGGCCGTTCAGCGATGCGCAGATCGGTGCCTTCGAGCAGCTGGCGCCAGCGCTGCTGGCGCTGACGCACAAACACCTGGCGCTGCGTGTGCCAAGCCCGCTGCCGGTGGCCCGTCTGATTTCCCACTCTGATCGCCGGCCGGCCACCTTGCCGCCGCGGCAATATGCCTTTCCCCCGGAGCAACTGCGCGCCATCAACCCGGCGCTGACCGAACGCGAGTGCGAAGTCTGCGCCGGCATCCTGCATGGCCTGACCGCCGACGGCATCGCCTGCCAGCTGGGCCTGTCGGTGCCCACCGTCAAGACCTACCGCAACCGCGCCTTCGCGCGCCTGGGCATCCACTTTCGCAACGAGTTATTTGCGCTGGTGTGGAAGGCGAAAGGGTAGCGGGTGCTTATCGGGTAACCGCGTGCAAGGCCGCCGCTGCGGCACGAACAAGGGACGGATGCAAGGTGCCCATCAGAGGTTTGCGCCCATGGGGTACGGACGGCGGCACCGAGAACCACTCCGATGTAAACGGCAGATCGAGGGCCTGCTTCATGTTGAACTTGGTATCAAAGCTGAGTCCGGCAGCTTCGTACGCGGCGGGGTTTTTCGCCTGAAGGATCGCAAATTCACCGCGATGCAATTCCGTGGTGCGTTTACTCGTGCCGTAGACCACCCGAACGACAAATTCCGGCTCTTCATCATCGTAGACCGCAAGGATCAGGGCCGGACGCGGCTTCGGGCGAGGGCTGACGCCGTCCGGGAAGTGGCACCAGACTATTTCACCCGCCGTGGGCTCACCCCACCATCGAATCGTCACTCAGATCCTGCTTCAAACAGGCTGGATCGCACGGAACGCGCCGACCGCTTGGGCTTTTGCGGGACAAGCTTCTTGATCTGGTGGAACTGGGCTGAAGTGAGCGGGCCGTCGTCGGCTTCGTATTGTGGAAGCACTTTGACGGCGAGTTGGTGCAGTGCCAAATGAATCGCTGCTGTTTCATCGACGCCAAGGCGCTCGGCCAGGAGTTTGGTGGTTTCGCGGGTGACCCCACTGGCACTGTCCACGCTGCGGTAGCGAAAAGCAATCTGATTGGCCGGGGTTTGGATTGGCATGGTGTTGAGCTTGTCTGAAGATATCTAGAAGATATCACCCTCATGATTTTTGTCAAACGCCTGGCGCTACTTTCAACCGACGGATGTGCTTTTTGCCGGATTGCAGCACTATCATTCCCCATGGAAAAAAATGCCTTGGAGCATCGCCCTCCCGCACATTACAGCGCCGTTGCCCAGACCATCCATTGGCTTACCGCGCTGCTGGTGCTGGTGGCGTTTGTCTATGGCCCGGGCGGTTCGGAGGAACGTGTTTATTCCGCGGCACGCAACTTTGACCGGCAAATCCACGAGTCCTTGGGTATGGGTGTTTTTGCGCTGCTTGTCGTGCGGGTGGTGTGGCGTCTGTTTGATACCCGGCCGGCGCCGGAGCCCATGCCCAGGTGGATGGTCCTGGCGTCCAAGGCCGTGCAGGGCTTGTTGTATCTGTTGCTGTTTGCGGTGCCCATGACGGCCATACTCGGCGCGTGGCTCGAAGGTCATCCGCTGACTCTGCTGGCGGGCATCGAAATTGCGCCAGTGGTCGGTGAGTCGCGCGCGCTGGGCGGAAAACTCGCCGAACTCCATACCTGGCTTGGCGACGTCATCCTGTGGCTGGCCGGCTTCCATGCGCTGGCGGCGCTGTACCACCACGTTGTTATCGGCGACCGCGTGTTTGCGTCCATGCTGCCTGGCTGGGCGTCGCCGCAAGAACCGGGTGAACGCTAAACTGGCCGATGCTCCTTCCTTCCCCTGTTCGCGCTTCGCGCCTGCATCTTGAACATGTCGCGGCATGACCCACCAATCCAGTTTGTTTGACGACGGCCCGGCGGGCGCAGCATCCCCTTCGTCTGGCCGGCAGCCGGCCGGGACGGGGCTGGCGCTGACCTCCCTGAAGTTCTCCAGTGGTGCACTGTCGGCCGAGCAGAAGCGCTTTAACCAGTTGCTGGAACGCACCGAGACCTTGGCGAACAAGATCGAGGCGGCACGTACGCTGTCGGATGCGCATCGCATCTTGTGCGGCAGCACCCTGCGTCCGCTGGAAGACCAGCGCAATTCGCTGATGCGCGACATGGCGCTGTGGCTGAATGATCGGCTGAAGCGGCCGGGGCTGACGCGCAAGCAGCAGCAGATGGCGAGCGAAATCATTTGTGGCCTGGCATCGGGTCTGGCGCTGCTGGGCATGGAGGACATGCGTGCGCTGCACGACGCCCACAGCGACGAATCGCTGGCCGACCAGGAAAAGGCCAGCGCCGCCGAAACGCAGGCTTTTCTGGAGGAAATGCTGGGTGAGGCCGTGGGCGATGCGCAGGAGTTTGCCAGCCCGGAGGAGGTGCTGGAAGCCAGCATGGAGCAGATTCGCCAGCAAGCCGAGGGGCATGCGCAGGCGCGTGCGGCGAACAAGGCCAAGAGGGCAAAGGCCACGCTCCAGAAGCAGGCCGGCCAGCAGACCCAGGACGCCGAGGGCGCGCTGCGCACCATCTACCGGCAACTGGCCAGTGCCCTGCATCCCGACCGCGAAACCGACCCGACGGAACACGCACGCAAGACCAGCCTGATGAGCGAAGCCAATGCGGCCTACGGCCGGCGCGACCTGCTGGCCCTGCTGCAACTGCAGCTGCATGCCGATCTGGCGGACGCGCGCAAGTTATCCACCATGGCCAAAGAGAAGATAGCGGCCCTGAGCCTGCTGCTGAAGGAGCGCGCCGA
>JANLPN010000389.1:0-30336 GCA_031367285.1 Betaproteobacteria bacterium
TGGCTGGTCGCCGGCTGCCTGTTCCAGACCGTCTGGAACCTGCGTTGTGGCAGGTCGCCCACGGACGGCATCAAGGACTACGACCTGTTTTATTTCGACGGCGGCGACCTGTCGCCGGAGGTGGAAGCCGCCGTCGGCGAACGGGTCGCCCAATGCTACCGCGATCTCCCCATTACGGTCGAGGCCAAGAACCAGGCACGTGTACACACCTGGTACGCGGACTGGTTTGGTTTCCCCTACCCGGCACTGGCAAATTCACACGCCGCCATCGACCGTTTCCTCGTGCCTTGCACCTGTGTCGGCCTGCAAAACGGCGCCGAGCTTGAGTCGCCGCCGACGCTCTACGCGCCGAATGGCGTGGAAGAGCTGTACCAAGGCATTCTGCGCCCCAACCCCTTGTGTGACCACCGCCCGCTGTTCCGGAACAAAGCCTTCAGTTACCGTGCAAGATGGGACTGGCTACGGATCGTCGAGAGCTGAACAGCACAGTGCCTCAGAGTCAGCGCACCAGCTGATTGAGCTGGATGATGGGCAGCATCACCGCCAGCACAATCAGCATCACCACCAGGCCCATCACAACGATCAACAAGGGTTCCAGAATCGTTGCCAGCGCCATCGCGCGGCGCTGTACGTCGTTGGCCAATTGCACTGCCGCTCTCTGCAGCATCAAGGGCAACTGCCCGGTTTGTTCGCCCAGGCGGGCAAACATGGCCAGCAAACCCGGAAAGCGCTTTTTCTGCCCCAGCGCCGAGGCCAGGGGCGCACCCTCGCGCACCAGCACCAGCGCATCCAGGGCATCCGAACGCATGGCCCGGTTGTTGAGTGTTTCGGCCGCTGCCTGGAGCGCCTTGAGTATGGGCACACCGGCCGCCGCCAGCATGGCCAGGGTGTTGGCAAACCGCGCCGCGTTGTAACCACGCGCCAGCCGTCCGACCAGCGGCAGGTTCAGAAATGCGGCATCGAACCTCTGCCGCATGTTCTCGTTCTTCAGGGCCTGACGCGCCACCAGTCCAAGCAGCGCCGCCAGCGCCAGAACCAACAGCCCGTAGCTGCGCACCAGGGCGCTCAAACCCAGCATCGCCACGGTCAGCCAGGGCAGGGCTTTTTTGGTACCGGCAAACACGTTGGCAACCTGCGGTACGACGTAGGCGACCAGGAACGACACTATCAGGATGGCCACCACGGTCACGATGGCCGGATAAAGGGCGGCACCCAGCAGCTTGGCTTTGAGCGCCTGTTGTTCGGCCAGATCATCGGCCAGCCGCTCCAGCACCAGGCCCAGATTGCCACTGTGTTCGCCAGCGCCAATCACCGAGACGTAGATATGCGAGAACTCGCGCGGATGCCGTGACAGCGCCTTGGCAAAACTGCTTCCTCCATTGACTTCGGCGCGCAGGCTCGCCACCAGGTTGCGCTGGCGCTGGTCCTGCGCTTCTTCACTCAAGGCCGCCAGCGCACGCTCCAGCGGCAGACTGGCGGATACCAGACCGGCGATCTGGCGCGTCCAGATCGCAAGCTCGGCGGCGTCAAACACGCGACCCGCGAACGGTGTCCACCGGACGCCCTGCCCCGTCCCATCCTGCAATTGCGCGCCGCCCGACGCGCCGGAGCCGGCACCAAGCGCCTCTACTTGCAGCGGCACCAGCGCCTGCGCACGCAGGGCGCTGCGCGCCGCGCGCGCGGTATCGGCCTCCAGTACGCCTTTGCGCGTCAGGCCCTGGGTGTCGATTGCTTCGAAGGAATAAGCGGGCATCGACCGTGCGCCCTAGTCTCGCGTAACTCGCACCAGTTCCTCGCGAGCCGTCACGCCGGCCCGCACCAGCCGTTCGCCGTCCTCGCGCATCAAGGTCATGCCGCCCGCAATCGCAGCGGCACGGATATCGGCCTCGGACGCCGTGTTGTGAATCTGGGCCCGGATCGCATCGTCCGCCACCAGCAACTCGTACACGCCGGTGCGGCCCGCGTACCCGGTGTGGGCACACTGTTTGCAGCCCTTGCCCTGGCAATGGGTACACCACTTGCGCACCAGGCGCTGGGCCAGAACACCCAGCAGCGAAGAACTCAGCAGAAATGGTTCCACGCCCATGTCGGTCAGGCGCGTCACCGCACTGGCCGCGTCGTTGGTGTGCAAGGTGGCCAGCACCAGGTGCCCGGTCAGCGAGGCCTGGATGGCGATTTGCGCGGTCTCGAAATCACGGATCTCGCCGATCATGATCACGTCCGGGTCCTGGCGCAGGATGGCGCGCAGCGCCAGTGCAAAACTCAGATCGATCTTCGGGTTCACCTGGGTCTGCCCTATGCCCGAGAGTTCGTATTCGATCGGGTCTTCCACCGTCATGATGTTGCTGCTGCCCGCGTCCAGACGGCTCAGCGCGGCATACAGCGTGGTGGTCTTGCCCGAGCCCGTGGGGCCGGTAACCAGGATGATGCCGTGCGGTTGTGCAATCAATTGCTCGAAGCGCTGCAGCGTATGGCCCTCCATGCCGACCGCCTCCAGGCTCAGCTTGGCGCCGGTCTTGTCAAGCAGCCGCAACACGGCGCGCTCGCCATGGGCGCTGGGCAAGGTGCTGACCCGCACATCCACGGCACGGGTACCGATGCGCAGGCTGATGCGGCCGTCCTGCGGCAATCGCTTCTCGGAGATATCCAGTTCCGCCATGATCTTCAGCCGCGATATCAGCGCCGCGTGCAGAGCCCGGTTTGGCTGCACCACTTCGCGCAGCGTGCCGTCGACCCGAAAACGCACGCTGCTGTGGCGCTCATACGGTTCTATGTGGATGTCGCTGGCGCCATCGCGCGCGGCCTGGGTCAGCAAGGCATTCAGCAGCCGGATGATGGGTGCATCGTCGGCCGCTTCCAGCAGGTCTTCCACCGCCGGCAACTCCTGCATCATGCGGCTCAGGTCAGCATCGGATTCGACCTCGCTGGCTACCAGCGCCGCACTCGACTCCCCCTGCGAATACGCCACGCTGATACGCTGAACCAGCGCCTCCGCGGCCATGGATTCAATGGCTACCACCGGAAACTTGCGCAGCACTTCGCCCAGCGCGCCGCGGGACGACGCCTGGTGTAGCACCAGTGTCATCGCATCGCCGCCATCCAGCAGCAGCAACTGGTTTTCGCGTGCGAAGGCGTACGGCAGCGGAAACTTCATGGGCAGCTACTTCTGCGCGGCGCCAGGTGTCACCGGCACCGACAGTGGCGGACGCGGCGCGGCAAACGGCATCACGGGCGCGGCGTCAATCTGAAGCACCGGACTGGCCGGCGGCTGCAGTTCCCTCTGACCGGCGCGCATCAACTCGTAGCGGTCCAGCGACAGAGTGTCGAGCGCGTTAGCGTCGCGCACCACCACGGGCCGCAGAAAAACCATCAGGTTGGTCTTCTTGCGCGAGCGGCTTTCGCTCTTGAACAGGTTGCCGAAAAAAGGAACGTCTCCGAGCACTGGTACCTTGTCCTGGTTGCCTGCATATTCGTCCTGCAGCAGACCACCCAGCACCACGATCGCACCATCGTCCACCAGCACGGTGGATTCAATGGAGCGCTTATTGGTGATCAGGCCGGTGCTGGAGTTGATCGACGAGGCCTGCACACTCGAAACCTCCTGGAACAGCGTCAGTTTGACGGTGCCGTTTTCGCTGATTTGCGGCTTGACCCGCAGCGTGAGGCCTACGTCCTTGCGCTCGACGGTCTGGAACGGGTTGACCGTGCCGGAAGCTCCGGTGCTGTTGGTAAAAGTGCCGGTGACAAAGGGCACGTTCTGGCCGATCACGATCTTGGCCTCCTCGTTGTCCAGCGTCAGCAGGTTGGGGGTGGACAGAATGTTGCCGTCGCCCGTGGATTGCAGAAACCGGGCCAGGAATCCCAGCACATAGACACCGTTGACACGGTTGGCGACGCCGATGTTCAGGCCAGTGCCCGGCACCGCAGTGCCGGCCGCCGCACCGGCAGCCAGCGCGATGATGTTGTTGCCGCCGGATCCGAAGTTGGTGCCCAGCAGGCCGATGCTGCCATCGCCGTTCTTGCCCAGGGCGCCTTGCCACTGGATGCCGAACTCGGCTGCCTTGTCGGCATTGACCTCGGCGATCAGTGACTCCACGAACACCTGCGCCCGGCGCGCGTCAAGCTGGTCGATCACGGCACGCAACTGCCGGTACTGCGGTTCAGGCGCGGTGATGACCAGCGAATTGGTGGCCGGGTCGGCCTGGATTTGCCCTCCGGTGGAAGGCTGGGCCGATGCCTGTACGGCTGCGGCGGCACCGGCTACCGGCACTCCGGGTACGACGGAAGACGATGACGTAGCCGTACCTGCCAGTGCGGCGCGCAAGGTAGTCGCAAGCTTGGTGGCATCCGCGTTTTTTAGGTACACCACGTGGATGTTGCCCGCGGCGTCCGCGGACGACGGCGTGTCCAGCCGCTCGACCAGTGACCTGATCAGCAAGACCCGCGCCGGGTTGGCCGCCCGCACGATCAGGGTATTGCTGCGCGGCTCAGCAATCACCACGGTGCGGAACGCGTTGTCTACCTG
The DNA here is from genome assembly GCA_031367285.1 of Betaproteobacteria bacterium. Lineage (GTDB taxonomy): Bacteria > Pseudomonadota > Gammaproteobacteria > Burkholderiales > Burkholderiaceae_C > CAISIP01. The sequence goes on from JANLPN010000389.1 coordinate 4,526, forward strand.
GCCTTGACCCTGGGCCGCGCCCGGCCCCGCGACGGTCTGGGTCAGACGTGCCACGAGCGGCGCCAGGTCGGATGCCAACGCGTATTTGAGTTGCAATACCTCGACGTCGGTCGCATTGGGCAGATCCATCGCCGCGATGATGCGGCCCAGGCGCTGCAGGTTGTCCGCGTAGTCTGTAATCACCAGGGAGTTGTTGCCCGGGTTGACGTTGATTGTGTTGTTGGGGCTGATCAGCGGGCGCAGCACCGGCACCAGATTGTTGGCGGTTTCATGCTGTAGCAGAAATATGCGTGTCACGATCTGGTTGCCACCCGGCTCCGCCGGCGCAATCGACACGATGGTGCCCTGCAGTTTGGCGTCGGCTTCCGGAATTACCTTGGCTATACCCGCCGTCTCCACCACGGCGTAGCCCTGCAAACGAAGCGCCGCCAGGAACTGGTTGTAGGCAGCGGCGGGTGTTTGGGGCTTGTCGCTGGACAGGTTGATGGTGCCCTTGACCCTTGGGTCCACCACCATGGTGCGGCCGGTAATCACCCCCATGGTACGGGCCACCGCTTCGATCTCGGCGCCCACAAAATTGAGCGTGACCGGCTCGCCGGGCTTCTGGGCCCAGACAGTACCTGCAATACACAAAGCCATGCAGGCAAAGATCACGCACATAGACCGGCGCAACTGGTAAGTCTTATTCATACCTGAACCCAAAAAAACCATTCTGTTGCCAAACACCGTGCATCTCGCCCTCTCAGCCTTGCCCCAGCGCGATGAGCGATCTGGCGCCTTGTCGGCGTCCAACCATGTTGAGCAGATTGCCCAGCACCGGCTCGTCCTGCGGCGTCGCGCTCGCCTCACCCCGGAAGCTCCAGCGCGCCCCGTTCCACTGACCACTGCCGCCAAGGCTCAGACTTCCTTCCAGGGTTTGCAGCTGCAACACCGGCGCCCCCTGGCCGGTGCTGCCCGCCAGAAGCAAGCGGTAGCTGCCCAGGGGCTTGAGCGTAGACAGACTGGACGACACGCCAAGCGCTTCCAGCTGCGCACTGCCCACCAGCCGGATGCGCCCCTCGGTCCATTCTACTGACAAGCCCTCCGAACGAAGGTCCAGTTGGCCCTGCGCCTGCAAGGTGTTCCAGGGCGCACCGAGGCCGGCCAGCAGGCCGGCAGGCCAATGCGACACGGCGTCGGCCACCACGAGCGTAACGCCGCTCCAGGCCGGTACCAAGGTCGTCTCCAGCGGTGCCGGCGTGCAACAGCCGGCCCGTAGCCGCAAGCGCAAGCCATGCAGCACCGGGTCGAGTTCCCACGCAACACGCCCCGGCAGCGCCAATGCATCGGTGCTGCCAGCGCCACCGGACAACACCAGTTGCGCGTCGCCGCGCCACACCGAGCCTTGCGGGTCCAGCAACTGCACCTGGGTGGCGCTGGCCACCGCAAGGGCAGCCGCCAGCCAGGCAGCCGGTGCAAAAATCACGACTCCCACGATCAGGCCGCAGACCGCGCCCACGCCAGCCATACGCGCGCTCACGGCCACACTCTCATGCAGGCGGCAGGTCGAGGACCACGGTACCGTCCCAGCCGTTCGGCCCCCGGGTCAGGCCTGCTTGCCGGGCCGTGACGCGGGCGTCAGTACGCACCTGGCCCAGCCACTGGGCCAATACGTCGGGCGCGGCAGCCTTGAGGCTGACCGTCACACGGTCTCCGGCAACGCTGAGCTGGGCGGCGGCTCCCAGACGCTGCTGCAGCGACAGCTCAAGCACTCGCAAGGCCTCGTCGCGGCCCACCGCCGGCCGGCTTTGCAAAGCCTTGGCCTGCGCCGCCAGTTTTTCCATCGATTGCCGCTGGGCGGCCAGTGCTTCCAGTTGGGCCGGCGCCGCCCGCACGGTCCTGAGCGCGGGAGCGACACCCAGGCCCCACACCGCAGCTAGCGCAAGCAAAGCACCCGCCACCAGCACCATGCGCTGCTCACGTGTATTCAGCCGGTTCCAGAAAGTGCGCGCCGCGTTGAAACGAGTCATTGGCCGGCCCCTGCGCGAACCACCAGGTGCTCACCCTCGATCCGGGCGGTATACGACTGGCTTTGCAATTTGCTACCCACCTGTGCAGCCTGCGAGGCTTTCAGCCCCAGGCCTTTGAGTACCAGTTCACCGGGGGAATAGTTGATTGCCGTTGGCGTCAGGCCGGGCGGCAAGGCCGATCCGACCGCACCCAGCATCACTTCCAGATCGCTTCCTGACAAAGCCCCGCTGGTCTGGCGCAACAGGCCCAGCTCACGCTCCATTTGCAGCGGCGCATCCACAATCGTGCGGACCTTGGGAAAGGTCTGGCTGAGCAAACCCCGGACTTGTTCGCGCCTGGTCTGCAGCGTCGTTTCCTGCCGCCACGCCCAGGCATTGAGCCCCACCAGGTTGGCCAGCAACAGCAGGGATACCCCCCAGCGCGCGGCACGCCAGCCCGGTGCGCGTGCAAACTCCTTCCAGGCCTGCCCCCAGCGCCGCGCCATGCGCCCGCCACTCGAAATGGCCAGATCAAACTGCGCCAACTCCCAGTCCGTCCGGCTGCTGGCCAACAAACCCTCGGCCGGAGTCTGGATCGTTACCGGGCGCGCCAGCACCTGCTCGGCCAACTCCGCCAGAGCCGGCTCCACGAAAACGGTGGCGCCTTCAAAGCCTTGCCGCGCAGCGCCAAGCAATTCCGCCGCCATATCCAGAGGCCCGCACAACACACCATCGGTATCGACCAGCGCAAGCTGCGCGTCCCGCGCGGAACCCGTCACCTGCAAGCGGCGTTGCGCCGGGTCGCTGCCGACAGGGGCAAACTGCGGTATGACCCGACTTGCCGGCCGTTTTGCCAGCTCAAAAAACTCCAGCATGGACCGCAGCCAGCTCTTGTCGCACGCCGCTACCCATGAAATGCCGTCTAGCGCGCGACCAGGCCCGACTGCCAGTGCCAGATTGCCGGGTTCGTCCAGCAAGGCGTCCTCCAAAATACCCTCCAGTGCCTGGCGCAAACGGTTGGCGGCAAGCGGCGGCAGCTTGACGGCATGCCAGGACAGGCAACGTGCGGGAACCACCAGCACCAGGCTGCCGGCGGCAGGCAACAAACCCAGCGGTGCTGTTCCATGGCCCAGCACGGCCTGGCCATCGTCCGAAAGCACGTAATCAAATTCCGTGCCGGCGAGCGGCCTGACAGGTGGCAGGGCAAGGGTCAGTGTGGACATGCGCAGATTGTAGATAGGCAGCTGCCGTGTAACCGGCGTTACGGAGGCAACTGCGGCAGGTGTGGCACGCTGGCGGGATCCAGCACGGCACGCTCTCGCCACAGCGTAGTTACGTCCAGGCCATTGCGTTGCACCAGCGAATGCTCCTCAACCACGGCTCGCTCCAGGCGCAGGCGACCACGGACTTCGAAGAAACGCGTGGCAACACTGAACTGGCCGCTGTCCAGCGGCACGGCGGCGGCCGAAATTGCCCTGCCGGCGGCGCCCAGCGTCTGGAACGGCGTGCGCGCGCGCGTGTTCACCAGTTGCCGTGCGGCACTAAGGTCCAGGCCCGGAATGCTGGCTGCCATGGCTTCCGGCGAGGCGGTATTGAGGTTGAGTGGTGTGCGGGTCGGCAACACCGTCACAAAAGGCGCGAGCTGTCGCAAAGACGCAGCCGACAGACCGAGCCAACGCAGTTGCTCCACCCGCTGCGGCAACAGGGGCGCGGCCTCAGCCGCGCCGGGATCAAGTGCCAGCCGCAGATTCTCGGACAGCGGTTCGACCTCGGACGAATCGAGCCCCAACAATTCAAACAGCCGCATGAACGCCTGCAGATCCGGCTCCGACACCTTGCCCGCTGCCAGCAGGTTCATCACGTTCATGCGCGACTGGGCATCGGTGATGTAGCCGGAAAGAAAGACGTCCTCGCCCTGGTCGGTGTTGTTGCGGTCCATGGCCAGGAACGTGGACAGGCGCGACTCCGACAAAACCACGCTCCAGGGCTCGGCCAGGTGGTCCGCCCCGCCGGTGCGAGCGTCTTCGCGCAGGATCAGGCGCGCCCAGTCCAATGCACCACCCAGCATCCAGCCAGCTTGCACCCGACTGCGTTCACTGGCTTCTATCTCCACGCCGCGCCATTGCTGCCACAACGCCCCGGCGGCCAGGGTAGCCACCAGGGCCACGGTCAACATGGCCATCAACAGAGCGGCGCCCTGTTGGGCCGGCCCTTGCCGGGTGGGCGGCATCATGACCTTCCCGCGCCCACCGTGGGCCGCACCCAGTCGCGCGTGAGCTTGCCGCTCACGGCCTGCCCGGCAGACAGACTGAGCACCAGACGCACGCCGTCGGGCAGCGGCGCCTGCGCGCTGCTGCCCGCTGAACCTGCGCCGGCGGCGGAAGACAGCGGGCTGGTCCAGCTGTTGTTGCGGTAATAAAAAACCTGCCACTCGTCCAGACCGGTGATGGCGACCTCGCGCTGCCTGAGCTCCTCGGTAGCGTTCTGTCCCCACAAACCGGCCTGTTGCCAGGCCAGTTGCAACTGGGCGCGCGTGCGCAAGGGCGCCGACTGCCAGCGCAACCACTGGCGTTTGCCGTCCACCAGCCGCGCACCCCAGGCAATCACGCGCAGGCTGCCACCGCCCGCACCCGCCTGGACCGTTCCGGCAGCTGTTTCGGATGCCTGTGGCGCGTCTTCGTCGTACGCATACTGCCGCGTGATACGCAAGACCCGGCCATCGAAATCCAGGCCGCCTATCGGTGGCAATTGGGTCACCGCATCCAGATCCGCCCCCCATTGCGCCAGGCCCGACTGCAGGGCCAGCACGTCGTCGCTGTAGGCACGCGTCTGGCTTTGTGCACGGCCCATGCCGTCCAGCCCGCGCCAGGCCATCACGGCAAGCAGCGCCATCACCGCGAGCGCCACCAGCAATTCGACCAGCGTAAAGCCCGCACCCCGAGACCGGTGACGCTTCACTGGAAGCTACCCAAAATGGTGGCCAGCCGCAAGACGGTGAAATTGCCGTCACGCACCTGGGCGTCCACACGCCGGAAACTCGGATTGGGCGTAGGCACCACGGACAACACGCCGCTAAACACACGCCCCGCCTGCTCGCAGGGAAAACTGGAGTCACCCAGCGGCGGCATCAGCCCGGACAGGCGCAGCCGGACCAGCTCGTTTTCCGCGCAGATCTGCGCCAGCAGCACATCGGACTGGCGCAGCGCGTTGTTGGTCAAGGCCATCGTCGCCTGCAGCCCGGACACCAGAGCGACGGCCACGATGCCCAGTGCAACCAGTATCTCGATCAGCGTGAATCCGCGGCCGTTGACGATCATGGACCGGTACCGGCCAAACCATCGGGCCCGGAAGCCGCCACGGCAAACCCCCGCAGCCCATCGGTCGCGATGCGCAGGCTGTTGCCAGCCTGCACCAGCACAATTTGCTGGCGTTGAATAATCGGTTCCGGGCCCAGACTCAGCACAGCACTGTCGCGCACCGATATACCTTGCGCCAGCCACGGTGTAACGCTGCCGGATGCTGTTGTATCTGCCGTGGCACGGCCGGCCGCGACCCGCTGCGCGGGCAAACCAACGAACTCGAACCCTTGGGGCGTGGCATGCCAGTACACCGGCAAGCCCATGGCCCGCGACTGCGCGCGCGCGGCCTCCAGCAAGGCCACCAGGCGCTGCGCTTCCCGCTCCAGTTGGGTCTGCCCCGCGTCTCTCAGGGAAAAGGCCACTCCGGCACTTGCCATGGCGATGATGCTCACCACCAGCAGCAGCTCCATCAGCGTAAATCCACGCTGGGTGGCCACGCCCGGCGCGCGACCGGTGGTGCGGTCCGCGGACTTACTGCCAGGAGCCCACATCGGCGTTCTTGCCTTCCCCGCCCGCCTGTCCGTCGGCGCCAAAAGACAACACGTCAACCTCGCCCTTGATGCCTGGATTCAGATACTGGTAGGGGTTGTTCCACGGATCGTTGGGCAATTTGTCGAGGTAGGGTTTCCAGTTGGGCGGGACCGGCCCCTGGGTGGGTTTGGCCACCAGCGCCGCCAGCCCCTGTTCGGCGCTCGGATACCGCTGGTTATCCAGCTTGTACAGCTTGAGCGCCTGCATGAGGTTGTTGACGTCGGTTTTTGCCGCCGTGGCACGCGCGTCGTCGGCCCGTTCCAGCACATTGGGCACGATCAGCGCGGCCAGGACACCGATGATGACCAGCACCACCATCAATTCAATCAGCGTGAAGCCACGGCGCCCGGCGCGCCGGGCCTGCGCGCGCCGGTAGGCGAAGTTGTTTGTCATGTGGATTCCATGGTGGGGGCCCCATGCAGAAGCCCCACGTGCGCTGAATGATAATGGCGCATGGCTGGCAAATGGGTTTCAAGGACTTTGACTTTGTCAGTATGGGCGCTCGCGGCCCTGTCTGCGACCTACTGGGTGCTCAAGTTTGCCGGCGCCAATTCTCCTTCGGTCAGTGTGGCCAGCGTCGCCGGACCGGCGCCGGCCAGCGACCCGGTGAATATCGCCAAAGTGTTTGGCCCGCCCGTGGCAGTGGCTTCCGCGCCGCTTCCCAATACACCCCCGGCCATCGACCCCAGCGCGCGTTTCTCGCTGCTCGGCGTGGTGGCCGACCGTGGCAATGCGGGTGTAGCCCTGATATCCGTGGAAGGCAAGGCTGCGCGCCCGTACCGCGTGGGCAGCCAGATAACCGATACCTACCTGCTCAAGAGCGTTTCAACGCGTTCGGCCACGCTGGCCCCGCTGGCAGCCGATGGCGCCGGATTTACGCTGGAACTGCCGCGAACAGCCTCAGGCGCACCCCTGCCTGTGCCCGCTTCATCCCCAGCGGCGCAGCCCGCCCAAATACCGCAACCCAACCAGACTCCGCGGCCTCCTCGAACACGCGCATCGGCCGTGTGACGCGCACGGTGTACAAGCCGCCGCCGGTATCCGTCAAGTGGGTTCAACAAGACTGGCGTGGGTACCGCAACAAAGAATTCAGTATACTGAACTGATGCCGCCCCATCTTGGGGCGCCGGTGTGTACTTTGTGTGCAACTTCGTGAGGAGAGACTATATGTTTGGAATGAAAAACCGGCGCGTGGCTGCCATTCTTGGACTCCTGCTGACGGCGCTGGTGTCCAGCCCCTTGCTGGCCAAAGACAAGTTCACAGTGGATCTGGTGAACGAGCCTTCCTCGCTCGACCCGCAGGTGCAGTGGAACCCGGACAGTTACGCCGTCTACCGCAACATCTTCGACAACCTGATCACGCGTAACGACAAGGGTGAGATCGTGCCCCAGATCGCAACGTCCTGGAAACAGATCTCGGACACCGTGGTCGAGTTCCAGATACGCGGTGATGCGGTTTTCCACGACGGTCAGAAGCTGACGCCCGAAGACGTGGCCTTCAGCGTGCGGCGCATCACCGACCCCAAGTTCGGCAGCCCGCAGCTGGGCCAGTTCGACAAGATCATCAAGGCCGACCCGGCCGGCGCCAACGCGGTGCGGCTGACCACCAGCGGCCCCTATCCGGCGCTGCTGGCGCAGCTGGTCAAGCTGTCCATCGTACCCAAACACGTGGTGGAAGCCGTTGGCAAGGACGCTTTCAACCTCAAGCCGGTTGGCAGTGGTCCCTATGTGTTCCAGAGCTGGCAACGCGGGGTGCAGGTCACGCTGGTGCGCAACGACAAATACTGGGGTACCAAGGGTCCGTTCCCGACCGCGGTGTTCCGCGCCGTACCGGATGCCGCAACCCGTGTCGCCAACCTGCAGGCAGGGGCCAGCGACCTGGCCGTCACGCTCAACTCCGACCTGGCGGCGCAGCTCAAGGGATCACCCAAGGCCAAGGTACTTTCGGTGCCGACGGAACGTGTCGCCTACCTGCGCCTGAACGCCACGAAACCTCCTTTCGACAATGACAAAGTTCGTCAGGCGGTTGCGCTGGCGGTGGACAAGGCCAGCCTGGTCGAGGGTATTCTGGGAGGTTACGACAAACCGGTGAGCCAGATGCTGATCCCCGCCCATGCGGGGTGGACGCCGGACCTGCCGGCGGCTCCTTATGACCTCAAGAAGGCGCAAGCCCTGATCAAGGACGCGGGGCCGGCCGCCAAGGTGGAGATTGAGCTCGCGACGTCGCCGGTGTTCGACCAGCGTATCGTGCAGGCGCTGCAGCAAATGCTGGTTGAGGCCGGCCTCAACGTGAAGATCAATATGTCGGACATGGCGAACTACCTCAAGCGTGCGCAAAGCAGCCCCGACATTGTTCCAGCGCTGAGCTTTGGCCGCTGGTCCTGCGCCTGCCTGGATGCCGATGGCGTGTTGTTCCCGTTGCTGCACAAGAGCAGTTCCTGGTCGGCCTACCGCAATCCCAAGGTGGACACCATGCTGGAGGATGCACGCCAGACCCTGGACGGGAAAAAACGCGTGGACGCCTACCGCGGCGTCAATCTGGCCGTCATACAGGACGTGCCCCTGGTCCCGCTCTACCAAAGCGCCGCCATCTATGGCTCCGCACGCGGGCTTGAATGGCAGCCAACACCCGATGAAAGCCTGTTTCTGAACCGCATGAGCTTCAAGGACTAAACAGGCAAGCGCGCAGGTCGGCGCCCGCCATGCAGCGTTTTTTGCTTCGCCGGTGCGCCCAGGTATTTGTTACCTTGTTCGGCGTCATCAGCCTGATATTTTTCCTGCAGCGTCTCACCGGCGACCCGACCTATCTGCTGGTTCCGGAGACCGCCACCCAGGCCGACATCGAAGCCATGCGCCATACGCTGGGTTTCGACCGACCGCTGGTGGTGCAGTACCTGTCCTTCCTGAAGCAGATCGCGAGTTTCGATCTCGGCCAGTCGGTGATCCAGAACGTCCCGGTTTCGACCATCATCGCCTCCCGCCTGCCCTACACGCTGCAACTCGCGGCCGGGGCGCTGCTCGTGGCCTGCGGCATCGGAATTCCGGTCGGCGTGGTATTGGCGCTGTTTCGCGAGACCGCGGTCGCGCGGGTGTTGGCCGGCTTGGTGTTCGCGGCGCAAAGCATGCCGACCTTCTGGAGCGGCATCCTGCTCATCATGGTTTTTGCGGTCACGCTGGGCTGGCTGCCGCCCTCCTCGATTGGCGGCTTCGAGAACCTGATCATGCCGTCGGTCGCACTGGGGCTCTTGAGCATGGCGACGTTCGCCCGTATCACCCGCACCTCCGTACTGGACGAGTTGACCCGCGACTACGTGCGCAGTGCCCGGGCGCGCGGGGCGTCCACCACACGCCTGCTGGTACGGCATCTGGCGCGGAATGCCTCAATTCCGGTCATTACGGTGGCGGCCATAGAGATATCGAACCTGCTCGCGGGGGCCGTAATCGTGGAGACCGTATTTGCCTGGCCGGGCCTGGGACAGGTCACCGTGCAGTCCATACTTGCGCGCGACTTCATGGTCGTGCAGGGCGTGGTGCTGATGGGCGCCTTTGTGACCATCGCGCTCAATCTTGTGGCCGATCTTCTGTACAGCGCGGTTGATCCGCGCATCCGCCTGGACGGGATCCGGCGATGACCACAGCCGTGATACCAGCCGTGCCGCGACAAACTACCAGGCGCCCGCGTGCCGGCCTCTGGATACCCGTGCTGCTGGTCGCGCTGTTTGTGCTGGCGGCAGTCCTGGCGCCGCTCATCGCGCCTTATGACCCGAACGCCCAGAACCTGCTGGGCCGCATGAAAGCGCCGGGCACCACCTCACGCGCCTTCCACTACCTGCTGGGCAGCGACGAACTGGGCCGCGATCTGGTCACACGGTTGATTTATGGCGCGCGGGTTTCGCTGGCGGTTGCTTTTGCCGCCGCCATACTGTCCGGGACGGTGGGGGTAGTGCTGGGCATGCTGGCCGCCTACCTGCGCGGCTGGGTCGAAGTAGTGGTGATGCGGGTGGTCGACGTGTTCCTGTCCATCCCGGCGATTCTGCTGGCCATCATTACGGTGGCCGTGCTTGGCCCCGGCCTGGTCAACGTCATCGTGGTGCTCGCGCTCACGCGCTGGCCGCGATATGCGCGTGTTGCCTACGGCCAGACACTGGGCATCGCCAATACGCCGTACGTGCGGCTGGCGACGCTGATGGGCGCCGGACCTTTGCGTATCCTGTTCCGCCATGTATTGCCCAACATCATCGGCGCGGTGACCGTGGTGGCGACACTCGAATTCGGGCTGATGGTGCTGTTCGAGGCAGGTCTTTCCTTTCTGGGCATGGGCGTACAACCACCTACCGCCAGTTGGGGATCGATGCTCAGCACGGGCCGGAACTATCTGGCGACCGCCTGGTGGATAGCGACCTTCCCCGGCCTGTGCCTGTTCCTGCTGGTGCTGGCCATCAATCTGATTGGCGACGATCTGCGCGACCGCTTCGACCCGCGCCTGCAATAACCACTATTTCGGGAACATCATGGATTTCTTTTCTGACCTGGCCGGCAAACGCGTGGTGGTAACCGGGGCCTGCGGCGTCATCGGGCGCTGGATCGTGCAGGCGTTCCAGGAAGCCGGTTGCGAACTCTGCCTGACCGACGCGCGAGCAGCCGAACTTGAAGCCCAGGCGACGCAGGTCGGCCTGGGCGGCAAGAGTTTTGCCTGGGTGGCCGACCTCACCAACGAGGCATCGATCAACACGCTGATCGCCGAGATCGGCACGCGCTGGGGCAGCGCCGACGTACTGGTGAACAACGCCGGGGTTTATCCGAGTGGTTTTCTGCTGGACATCTCGACCGAAGAGTTCGACCGGATTTTTTCCATCAACCTGCGCGCGCCCTACCTGCTCACAAAAGGCATGGCACTGCAGATGGTCCGGCGAAAGGTCAAAGGCTCCATCATCAATATCTCGTCCGGTGCGTCGCGCAAGATGCGCCGCACCGTCGTGCCGTACTGCACTTCAAAGACGGCGCTGGACCGGCTGACCAAGGGCTTTGCCATCGAGCTGGCCGAGTTCGGTATCCGTGCGAACACGCTGGAACCGGGCTTCGTGGCCGGCAGTACGGTCAGTGCGCTGACCGACACCCACGTGAAGAACACGGTGGCGGCCATTCCCCTGGGACGGCCGACTTCACTGGCGGACGTACGCAATGGCCTGTTCTACCTGGCCAGCGAAGCCTCCTCCTTTGTGACCGGCTCCACACTTACCATCGATGGCGGCAATTCCATTGGTTCGCTCGACGTGCACCAGGCCAAGAAAAATCCGCTCTGAGGCCCCGACATGGCATCCGCAAACACCCGATCTTCTCCCTGGCCGTCCTACGTCTGGCCACAGGGGCGCAGCAGCGCGTTCTGCTTCACGGTGGACGTGGACGCCCATTCCCCCCTGCTGTGGAATCTGCGCGAGCAGGCACCCTCGCCGCTGGTCGGCCATCTGGAACAAAGGTCGTTCGGGCCACGCGTGGGTATCTGGCGCCTGCTCGATCTGCTGGAACGCTTCGGCATCCAGGGTTCGTTTTTTGTGCCGGGTGTCGTGGCCCAGACCTACCCGGAACTGCTGCCGGCCTTTGTGGAGCGCGGCCACGAAATAGGGCTGCACGGCTACTTCCACGAGATCGTGGCGCACGTGTCGGATGCCGAGTTCACGGGTGCGCTCGATGCTTCACTGGAAATCTTCCACCGCCAGGTCGGTCTGGTACCCAGGGGTTTTCGTTCGCCCGCCTGGGAAATGACGGCACACATGATGTCCGAGATCAAGGCGCGCGGCATGTACGACAGTTCCCTGTCCGGTTTCGACAACCCCTACACGATTGGCGGAGTGGTCGAGGTACCGGTGCAATGGGCCATCGACGACGCGATTTATTTCAAGTTCCTTGGCGGCGGAGTCGATCAGTGGCCGCCCTCAGCCCCCGGGCCGGTGCTCGAAACCTGGACCAGTGAATGGGAGATGCTGCACGCCGACGGCGGCTTGCTGATGCTCACCGTGCATGACTGGATCGCGGGCCGTGCACACCGCATCCGCTTGCTCGAACAACTGCTGCAGCGTGTCCAACAGGAGCCGGGCGCCTGGATAACCACCGTGGGGGAGGTGGCGGCCTACCACGCCAACTCCGTCAACAAAGACCGATTCACCGTGCCCCTGCGTACGCCCGACCCGATCGCCGGGCGCCGCTTTGCGCAGGGTATGGGGAGGCCCTAGATGCAGACCTTCACTCTCCACAAACCCGCCGTGCGCTCACACTACGGACTCGTCGCCGCGCAGAACCGCCATGCCGCACAAGCCGGCGCTACGGTACTGGCGCAGGGCGGCAATGCCATGGACGCGGCCATCGTCACGGCACTGGTACTGAGTGTGGTGGAGCCCTGGTTATCGGGCGTAGGCGGAGGCGGTTTCCTGCTGCATGCGGACGGCGCCACGGGTTTGGTGGACACCCTGGACTTCAATGTGGTCGCCCCGGCCGGCCTCGACCCGGCCAATTACCCATTGAGCGGCAGCGACTCCGGCAACTGGTTCAATTGGCCCTCAGTCAAGGGCGAGCGCAATGTTTCGGGTTATGGTTCCATCTGTGTCCCTGGCGCCGTGGCGGGCTTTGCCGCCGCGCTGGAGCGTTTTGGTACGCTGTCCTGGGCGCAGGCGCTGGAGCCCGCGATTCGCCATGCCGAGCGCGGCCTGGAGATGGACTGGTTCGCTTGCCTGTCGATTGGTATCGATGCGGCCGGGCTGGCAGAATTCCCTGCCAGCTCGGAGCTGTTTCTGGACTGCGGAAGGGCACCCCGGGTAAGCGACCAGACTCCGCCGGCCGGCCGGCCGATGCCGGTGAAAGCCGCATTGCTGAAGCGCCTGGCCGCAGCCGGTGCGCGTGATTTCTATGAAGGCGAAGTCGCGCAAACCCTTGCATACGACCTGGAACGTGGAGGCTCCGCCATCCGCCGCCACGACCTTGCCAACTACCAGCCGACCTGGCGCGCTCCGCTGGTGGGCCAGTACCGGCAGTTCGAAATCAATGCCATCGCGGGGCTCAGTGGCGGGCCGACTTTTTTGGAAGCCAGCCGGAGCCTCTTGACAGCGGGGCTGCAACCAGAAAACAGCATGGCCGACGCCGCGCTGGCCTATGCCACGGCGATCCGGGATGCCTACCGCACGCGCCTGACCACCATGGGCCACGCCGCCATCCCGGACCCGGGATGCACGTCGCATGTGAGCGTGGTCGATGCGTCGGGCAGCATGGTGTCGCTGACCAACACGCTGTTGTCGCGTTTTGGCTCCAAGGTCGTGTTGCCAAACGCGGGTGTACTCATGAACAACGGCATGATGTGGTTCGATCCGCGTCCCGGACATGCAAATTCGATTACACCCGGCGCCAAACCGCTGGCCAATATGTGCCCCCTGATACTCAGGTCGAACGGCAAACCCTGCCTCGCTATCGGCGCTGCCGGTGGCCGCACTATCTTCCCCACGGTGCTGCAACTGGTGTCGTACATCGCCGACTTCGGCCTCTCGCTCGCTGACGCTTTCAATACGCCGCGTATCGATGCGAGCACACCGACCATCAAGGTAAACGCCCTGGCCGGGCCCGAGGTGGCGAGAACCGTCGCCACCCGGCACCCGGTCGAGATCGTCGAGGACACTGTCTACCCGGTGCACTTTGCAGTCCCTTCGGCGGTAATGCGTGAAGGCGTTATCAATACCGGCATGGTGCATCCGGTCAGCCCCTGGGCGGCGGTGGTGGCTGGAGGGCCGGCCGATGGCGGCTGAACTGCAGCCGCCATGGCCGGGCCCCGTGCTCGAGATCAAGGATCTGCGTATCCGGATTGGCGGCGTCGACGTGGTGGACGGCGTGTCGCTGTCGGTCGCACAGGGAAAAATCCTGGCCATTGTGGGTGAAAGCGGCTGCGGCAAGAGCCTCACGGCCCTGTCCATCCTGCAGTTGCTGCCCAAGGCGGCACGTATCGTTGGCGGGGATATCTACCTCGAAGGCAGCAAGCTGACGGCAATGGATGAGCGCCAATTGCAGGACATCCGGGGCAATCTGGCCTCCATCATCTTCCAGGAGCCCATCGCTTCGCTGAACCCGCTCATGCGCGTCGGTGCCCAGGTGGAAGAAGCCCTCAGGATTCACCGTGGCCTGTCCGGCGAGCAGGCGCGGCGCGAAGCCATCGGCATGTTCGCCCGCGTGGGCATCCCGGATCCCGAATTGCGCGCGCGGCAGTTTCCATTTGAGTTGTCGGGTGGCATGTGCCAGCGCATCATGATTGCGGCGGCGCTGGTCTGCCGCCCGCGCCTGCTGATCGCCGACGAACCAAGCACGGCACTGGACGTCACCATACAGGCGCAGATTCTGGATCTGATGAAACGCCTGCGCGACGAGGCAGGCACCGCCATCCTGCTCATCACCCACGACATGGGTGTGGTGGCGGAGATGGCGGACGACGTGGCCGTGATGTATGGCGGCCGTGTGGTCGAAAGCGGGCCGGTGGACGTGATATTTGCAGCTCCCGCGCATCCTTATACCCGGCTGCTGCTGGACACCGTCCCCAAGCTCGATGGACGGCGCAAGACACTTCTGCCTACCATCGAGGGTATGGTGCCCAGTGCCGACGCCTGGCCCCAAGGCTGCCGGTTTCAGACCCGTTGTCCGCTGGCGGACGAGCGCTGCAAACACAGGCCGGAACTCGTGTCGGTCGCGCAGCCGCTGCACCGCACTGCGTGCTGGCATGCGGACCGCGTGGCGGAGATGGTATGAGCACCGCCGGGCCGCTTCCAAGGGCGAATAGTTCCGCAGTGCGCAGCACGGAGAATTCCTGATGAGCGCAGCGCCTGCACCCCTGCTGAGCGTGCGTAACCTCAAGGTCCACTTCGATATCCGCGGATCGCGGCAAAAGGTCAAGGCCGTGGACGGCGTGTCGTTCGATCTCGCGGCCGGGCGTACTACCGCGCTGGTGGGTGAAAGTGGCTGCGGCAAATCCACCACGGCGTACGCCATCGTGGGTCTGGAGCCGATCACGGCAGGAAGCATCCATTTCGAAGGCCAGGACATCAGCCATCTGGACAAACGCGCGCGCCAGGCGCTGGCAAGCCGGATGGCGATCGTGTTCCAGGATCCCAGCGCGGCGCTGGACCCCAAAATGAGCATCAGCGACAGCATCGCCGAACCGCTCGCGATCCAGGGGCGGCCCGGCGCGGAACAGCGACGCCGCGTCGCCGAGCTGCTGGACCGGGTCGGCTTGCCTGCCTCCTATGCCAAGCGCACTCCCAATGCGCTGTCGGGTGGCCAGAAGCAGCGCGTCGTCATCGCACGCGCACTGGCGCTGTCTCCCAAACTGCTGGTGCTCGATGAGCCGGTCTCGGCGCTGGACGTCTCCATTCGCTCGCAGATCCTGAACCTGCTCATGCAATTGCAACAGGACCTGGGCCTGGCCTACCTGTTTATCTCGCACGACCTGTCAGTGGTGCGGCACCTGGCCGATGACACGATGGTGATGTACCTGGGCACGGTTGCCGAGCAAGGGGATACCGACACCCTGTTTCGCGCGGCGCGCCACCCTTATACGCAGGCCTTGCTCTCCGCCATACCGGTACCCGACCCGGTGTTGCAGCGCACGCGTGAGAAGATCATCTTGTCCGGCGACCTGCCCAGCCCGCTGGCACCGCCGCCCGGTTGCCCGTTCGCAAGCCGCTGCCCCATCCGCATTGACCCCTGTAATCGGGAGCGCCCCATGCTGGCCGAAGGCGGAACGGGCACACAGGTGGCCTGCCTGGTACGGGCGCCCGCAAGCAATTAGTATGAGGCTCCGACAACTGGGCCGGGACCTGTGACCCAATGGAGACTGCCAATGAAACGCTTCCCGCTGATTCTGATCTGCCTGCTGGGCCTGGCCGCAGGCAATGGCTGGGCCTGGAGCAACCACACCCTGGTGGCTTACCGTGCACTCGAAAAAATGCCCGAAGTGGCCAATGCGGCCCCGGTCACCGTGGAGCCGTTGGAAGAGTTTTTGAAGGCTGAAGAAAAGGCCATCGAAGCCTTGTTGGCCAGCCAGGAAAGCTGGGCCCGCGCCAACATGGAGTCGTACGCGGCACGCCCCGACAAGCTGGTTTTCAAAGCCGATCCAGGGCGCGACGACGATGCGCGCCGCCGGGCTTTCGTCATGGCCTTGCGCGTGTCCCCTCTGGCCAAGTTTGCGCTGTTTGTGCAACCCGACCCCAAGTCAGGACCCGGCCCGGGACCTTTGCTGCCGCATGAAGCGGTCAATTTCCTGCCCAAACAGGCAAACTCGACTTACCGTTTCGTCGCCCTCACGGCGGGCCAGCAGGTATCGGCCCTCAGTGTGGTGGCCACGGCGTCGGACGAGCCCGACTATGGGCTCGATATAAATTTGTGGGAAGACAGCCCGTCGGAGTGGGGAGCACTGTACGGTTTCGGGAAAATTCCGTTTGGCAACCCGGCGTTGTACTTCTCGACCCAGGCGCCTTTTCACATGGGCTTTTACCACCAGGACTGGTTGATTTTCAAAGCCGCGCCTTTCCTGAAACGCACCTTTCCGCTAATGCGCATTCACCAGTACAGCAGCCTGGCCGCGTTGGCATTCAGGACCGGGCACCCTTACTGGGGCTGGCGTTTTGCCGGGCTGGCGCTGCACCATGTCCAGGACCTGACCCAGCCCTACCATGCCAACCTGGCGCCGGGCAACTCCACCTACCAAATGATCAGTTCCAATGTCATGGCCATGGGTGGTTGGCCCCGGCGCAGGGACAACCTGATCGTGCTGCTGTCCAACCAGCACCTGGCGCTGGAGAAATACCAGAATGAACTAGTGCTCAAGGCGGCAACAGCCGGCCGGGACACGCCGCTGGAACTGGCGCTGCGCAATGACAGGCTGGATGCCGGTTATCCCGCCTGGTCGGACCTGTACGCGCGCGACGTGGTCGCCCGTGAGGCCTATGCGGCCGGCGCCAGACTTGCAGCTGCCATCACGGACAGTATGCCAGCGGCTTTTGTAACCGACCCCGGCTTCGATTTTGGCGTGAAGGAGTCCGGCATCGACCTGCTGGGTGCCATGGCCAACCAGGACGCCGGCAGGCGCGCCGAACTGGATGCCCGGGTGACGGAGTTGCTGGGCCACTTTGGCGCCCATAGCCGCAATACGCTGCGCGGCATCCTCAAGGCTGCAGGCAAGCCCTGAAGCAGCAAGCTTTCAGTGCTGGTGACCCCAGTACAACAAGGCGTCGCGGCCCTCCACCAGCAACTCGACCTTGGCGCCGTAAGGCAGAACCACCTTGGTCCGCACATGGCCGAACGGCAAGTTGGTAAGCACCGGTATCTTGACTTTGCCGCGGATCCAGTCCACCGCCGTTTGCAGCTTGTAACCCTTGTCGTTGGGAAAGAGTTTGTAGTTGGTGAACTGCCCCAGCACGACCGCCCTCTGCCGTCCGAGCACCCCGGCCAACCATAACTGCGTCAGCATACGTTCCACGCGGTAGGGATGCTCGGCAATATCTTCCAGGTACAACACACCGCCTTTGACTTGCGGAAAATACGGCGTGCCTACCAGGGACGTGAGCACCGCCAGATTGCCGCCCCACAACACCGCATCGCGAATCACCCTGGCCTTGGGTGCCTGCACCGCGGCGATGGGCGCCGCTGCATCCCCAGGCTTGGCGGCCGGTGTGCGCTGCTTGTCGAGCCGCCATCCCGCGCCTTCACCCTGCCCGCGAGCCAGATCGTCGAAGCAGGCTTCCATGATGTCGTCGGGCTGTCCTTCCACGCCAAAGTCTTCGCCCACCGTGGGTCCGACCCAGGTCACGGCGCCGGTTTTGGCCAGCAGGGCGCACTGGAATGCGGTGAAGTCGCTGTAGCCCACGAAATGGGTGCCGCGCGACACCGCTCTGGCGACTGCCTTGTAATCGATGTCGACCAGCAAACGCGTGATGCCGTAACCACCGCGCGACATCAGGGCGATGTCGGCACCACTGGCTGCGGCACGGTGAATGGCGGCCAGCCGCGTGGCATCGTCGCCCGCAAAACGCATGTGCGTGGTAAGCGCATCCGGGTCTACCTCCACTTCGTGGCCCAAGGCCTTGAGCCGGGCCACGCCGCGCCGGAACGAGGCCTTGTCGCGTTGTGCGCTGGACGGGGAATAAACGTAGATGTGGCTCATGGGCGAACGCGCAGGCGGTGGATGGAAACAGCGCGCATTATCCGTTGCCGACCACGCCTCGGCGCAGGCCGGCTCAGACGCAGGTAGTGGCCTGGCTGAAGTGGCGTACCGCTGCCTCGGCAATCGGCTCTCCATGTTCCTGCACAAAGTGACCCGCGTGGTCCAGCACCATGGGCTGCGGGCAGCCGCGGATGGTCTGCCGCAGCACTTGCATGACAGGCGTGCCGAGCACCGGGTCCTGCGCACCTATGGCCATCAAACTCCTGCCAGCCCACCGGCTGCTCCAAAACTCGCGTGCATCGCGCGAAATGGCTGCGCCATCCGAATCCAGAAACTCGGGCACCATGGGCGCAAAGGCACGCAGGGCGGCCCTGTGGCCGCTGTCCGGGTACGGCGCCATATAGGCTGCACATTCCGCTTCATCCATGTGGGGGTTGCCGCGTGCAAACAGGCGCGCCACGTCGAACTCCGGATTCTTGGCACACATGGCGCGCCAGGCCAGGAAACCGGCAGTCAGCGGTGTGTCACCCGTGGCCAGCGTCGTGTTCATCACCAGCAGGCCACTGTAGCGCTGCGGCGCAGCCATGGGCAGGGTCAGGCCCAGCAGCCCCCCCCAGTCCTGCACCACCAGGATGACGTTTTTCAGGTCCAGCCGCTCCACCAGTTCCAGCAGGACCTGGCGGTGCCAGGTGAATGCGTGGGCCGCATCTTTCTTGGGCTTGTCGCTCTTGCCAAAACCCGGCATATCCGGCGCCACCACACGGTCCCCCGCCGCCAGGAAAACCGGGATCATCTTCCGGTACAGATAACTCCAGGCCGGGTTGCCGTGCAGGCACAACCAGATGCGCGGTGCATCGCGCGGGCCCTCGTCCAGATAGTGCAAACGCAAGCCGGCCAGTGCCGGCAGGTCACTCACATAATGCGGCTGCCACGGATAGCCGGGCAGATCGGCAAAGCGGGCGTCGGAGGTGCGCAGTGCGTCTTCGCGCACGGGGCTGCTGTTCATACGGGTCTCCTCTCGCCTGCGGGCGAAAAACTGCTGCAACACGGCCGAACATTCAGCCGCCATCACGCCGGCTTGTACGGTGGTCTGGTGGTTGAGCTGGGTCTGGGCAAACAGGTTCAATACGGAGCCTGCCGCTCCGGTCTTGGGGTCGCCGACGCCAAACACGACGCGCGCGATGCGTGCCTGCAATATGGCACCGGCACACATGGCACAGGGCTCCAGGGTGACGAACAGCTCGCAGCCGTCGAGGCGGTAATTGCCCAGCGCAGCCGCAGCGGCACGCAGGGCTGCGATTTCGGCATGTGCGGTTGGGTCGTGGCCGGCGACCGGGGCATTGTGGGCGCTCGCAACAACACGACCGTCTTTCACCACCACCGCGCCTACCGGCACCTCACCCGCCACACCCGCCAGTCGCGCTTGCGCCAGCGCCAGCGCCATCCACGATGCGTCCCGAGCGGCGTCGCTCATAAGGTAAGCTCCGCCCACCGGGCTGCGGTGCGAGCTTGTTTGGGGCGGCCCGGCGCGGCGCTCATCCGGTCTTGCTGCCGCTGTGCTGGCCCATGCCCAGCTTGTCCATCCATTCACCCAGTGCACGCTCGTTGTCGTTGCCGGCCGCGTAGCCTGCGCGCATCGTGGCGTGGGCCTCCGGCCGGTGCTGGTTGAGCTTGAGTTTGCACTGCAAGCCGATCACCTGCAACTCGAACGCCACGATGCCGGCCAGCATCTTGTGCTGGTACTCGGTGCCCAACCCCAGCCACTGCTGAATGTAGGGCCGGTCGTGGTCGCCAATCAGCTTCTTGAGCAGCCGGTCCTTGGCCAGCGGTTCCTCGATCAACGCAGCCTGCACCGTGCAATGCACGGCCAGGTAGTTCCAGGTTGGCACCCGCACCAGATCCGGGTATACGCTGGGCGACATATAGGCATGCGGCCCCAGGAAACTGACTACCGCCGTGGGGCGTGCCTGCAGGTAGCGCCAGTGCGGATTGGGCTTGGCGCAATGCCCCAGCAGCACCCAAGCATCGCCCTGTTCTTCCAGGTGCAGCGGCAGATGTGAGACAAACGGCAAGCCGTCATCGTCATTGCTGATCAGGCTGGCCAGTGGATGCGCGCGCATCAACTCGGCGGCGAATGTGCGGTCCCTGGAATTGAAGTGGGGCGGGAGGTACATGGTGAAGGACTTTAGCGCAGTGGCCAACGCGCCAGATGGTCGTGTTTTATCTGATGTCGAATGGCGGCATCTGCATCGACGCCGCCGCCTCGCCCGCACTGTCCACAAGGTCCTGAGGCACTCCCTCAAAATCGCCCAGATGGCACAGGGTGATATGAAAGTGCTGTTTGCGCAGCGGCTTGCCCTGGGCACACCAGGAAGCGCGCCGCAGCGCCCTCCCCGGCGCGTTCCCTCCTCACCCCCCGAAGAAAAACCGCTCTTCCACCACTTTGCCGCCGGCCACGGTGTACACGCCCATCTCGTCCATCTGCATGCGGGCTCCGCCCTTGGGCGTCACGTCCATGGTGAAACGCAGGATGAACTGGTCACCATGCACGTAGGGGCCTTCGGTCTTGACGTTGTGAATTTCGTGGTTGGCATACCACCAGGCGCCTTTGGCGTCGACGGCGGCGCGGCCCTTGAGCATGGCCATTTCGCCCTCCATGGGCTCCCTGGACACGATGTCGTCGGACCAATACTGTTTGCCCGCTTCATCGAATTTGCCGGCTTTGCACAGCCCGGCAAAGGCCGTGGCAAGTTCCTGGGTTGTCATGAAAATCTCCTTGGGGTTGGGGAATCAATGGTACCCATCTCGGCAGTGTTTGGCGACCGGTTCGTGACAAAACCGGCAGAGGCGGCTGGCGTTTCAATCGGCCTGTCGGGATAATCACCCGCATGCAACTCAAGCGCAGAACTTTTTTTGGCGTACTGCCTGGTTTGGCGCTGCTACGGGCCTACGCGCAGGGCAACGGCGCGATGGTGGTGGACGAAACCTGGGCGGATGCCGCACGCAAGCGCGAGTTGCCGGTCAGAGTGCGCTGGCCCGATGCGCTCAGGTTCGCAGGTGCGCGCCCAGTGCTGCTGTTTTCACACGGGCTGGGTGGTACACGCGAAGGCGGCGCGCTGTGGGGCGAGGCATGGACCGCAGCGGGTTTTGTGGTGGTACACCTGCAACACCCTGGCAGCGACCTGGCAGCCGTGCGCGCAGCAGCCACCTCGTTCACCGACAAAAATGGCTTGCGCGCCGCGGCAGGGCCCGAACAATTGCTGGCTCGGCTGCGCGACGTAGTGTTTGTGCTGGACGAGATAACCCGGCGCCAGGCTACCGGGCGGGACCGTTGGGGTTCGGTGCGGCCCACGCAGGTCGGCATGAGCGGCCATTCGTTCGGAGCCCACACTACGCTCGGCATGGCGGGCCAGCGCTACCCCGGCTTCGAGGGCATCAGCGAGCCGCGACTGGCGTCTTTTATTGCGTTCTCCCCTTCGCTACCACCCGTTGGCGACGCACAACGTGCGTTTGACCGCATGACGCGGCCCCTGCTCTCCATCACCGGCACACGGGATCAGGACGTGCTGGGCAACGGCAGCACGCCGGACCGGCGCATCGCGGTTTTCGCTGCCCTGCCACCAGGCAACAAAGGTCACCTGGTGTTGCAGGACGCGGACCACATGACGTTTGGCGGCCAGGCCGGACGACCGGCGGAAATCCTGCCGCGCGAACAGGTCACGCGCGACCTGCAAGAGCCGCAGCACGCCGTGGTAGCGGATATCAGCACCCATTGGTGGCGAGCTACTTTGCTCGGCGACGAGGCGGCGCGTAGCTGGCTGGCCGCGCCCCAAGGCCTGCGCCCCGGCGACCGGTGGCAGCAGAAGTAGCTGGCGCTGCCACGCCGCAATCTCAGAACACCTCGGTATCGACCTCACTGTTGGCCTGGGCGTTGTAACGGTTGCCGGCCACGGTCTTATGGTTGATCAGGCCTTCCAGCTTCGCCAGCGTAGCGGCATCCAGCGTCACGTTCACGGCGCCCAGGTCTTCGCGCAGGTGTTCAACACTGCGTGTTCCGGGGATGGGGACGATATGCGGCGCCTTGTGCAACAGCCAGGCCAGAGCAAGCTGGGCCGAAGTGCAGCCTGCGTCACGGGCGAGCTGCCGGTAAGGGTCCAGCAGCTTCAGGTTGGCAGCGTAGTTTTCCGGGTCGGCGAACCGGGGCTGGCCGCTGCGGATGTCCTTGGGGTCAAACGTGGCCGGATCCAGCGGCACATCACACAGGAAGCCACGCGCCACCGGGCTGAACGCCACGAATGTTGTACCCAGCTCTTGACAGGCTTTGAGCACCGCGATCTCGGGGTTGCGCGTCCACAGTGAATATTCGGTTTGCAGTGCCGCGATCGGGTGTACGGCGTGGGCCCTGCGCAACGTGGCGGACGACACTTCCGAGAGGCCTATGGACTGGATTTTGCCTGCGCGCACCAGGTCCGCCAGGGCGCCCACGCTGTCTTCTATGGGTACCGTCTTGTCCCACCGGTGCAGGTAATACAGGTCGATCACGTCGGTCTGCAAACGGCGCAAGGCGGCTTCGCAGGTGGCACGGATGGTTTCCGGCCGACCGTCGATCACGCGCACCAGTTTGCCGTCGCCGGCCACATCCACCCCCGTCATGCCACATTTGCTGGCCAGCGTAAAGCGACGGCGTTCACCTTTAAGCACCTTGCCTACGAGGGTCTCGTTGGCGCCAAAGCCGTATAACGCCGCAGTGTCGAACAGGGTGACGCCAGCATCGAGCGCGGCAAACAAAACCTTTGCGCCCTGCTCCACGGAAGGTGGCGCGCCATATGCATGGCTCAGGTTCATGCAGCCCAGGCCGATGGCGCTGACTTTGAAGGGGCCGAGTTGTCGTTGCTGCATTTCTTGATGTCCTGGTTGCAAAAAAGATGGGGGCAGGACACGCAACCGGTGGGCGGCTGCTGTCATGAACCCATTGTGCTTGTTTGTGATCAGGCCAGTTGTTGCTCAAGCTGGTGCAGGATCTGGTAACACGGCAGCACCTTTGCCACGCTGGAGTTGGGCTCGCGGCCTTCTTGGATAGCGGCAAAAAACTCGCGGTCCTGCAGCTCGATGCCATTCATCGACACATCGACCTTGGACACATCGATCTTTTCTTCCTTGCCGTTGAACAGGTCATCATAACGCGCAAGGTAAGTGGCGGTGTCACCGATGTAGCGGAAGAAGGTGCCCAGCGGGCCGTCGTTGTTGAAGCTCAAGCTCAGCGTGCAGAGGGCCCCATTGGCGGCCTTGAGCTGGATGCTCATATCCATCGCAATACCCAAGCTCGGGTGGATCGGGCCCTGCACCGCATTGGCCTTGACTATGGGGCTGCCGCACTGGTAGGCAAACAGGTCCACCGTATGCGCCGCGTGGTGCCATAACAGGTGGTCGGTCCAGGAGCGTGCCTGGCCCAGCGCGTTCATATTGGTGCGCCGGAAAAAGTAGGTTTGCACGTCCATCTGCTGGATGTGGAACTTGCCGGCCTGGATCTCCTTGTGCACGTACTGGTGGCTAGGGTTGAAGCGCCGCGTATGGCCGCACATCGCAACCAGGCCGCTTTGCCTGGCCAGGGCGACAACGTCCTCGGCCCCTTGCAGCGTATCGGCCAGCGGAATCTCCACCTGCACATGTTTGCCGGCCTTCAGGCAGGCGATGGTTTGCGCCGCGTGCATCTGGGTGGGTGTACACAGGATGACCGCGTCCACCTCTTTCAGCGCCAGGCTGTCGGCCAGGTCGGTCGTGACGTGGCCTATGCCGTATTTGCCAGCGACCTCACGGGTTTTTTCCAGCTCGCGGCTGACCAGCGATACAACTTCGACGCCGTCTATGTTCTTGATGCCGTCCAGGTGTTTTATGCCGAATGCACCGGCGCCAGCAAGGGCGACTTTGATGGTTTTGCTCATGGGGTTTCTTTCCATTCCGCTGCCCCGCTTTTCCCAGTTCGCACCGGGTTCGGGTCAGCAAGCGTTATTGGTTTTCAAGAATCAGGTGGCCCACGGCTGTATTGGACGCCGGAACATGGTAGAAGCGGTGCACCACCTTGGGTTTGGGGCCGCCGGCCAGGTCGGCCATGGCGCCGCGCGCGATCAACCACATCACGAGTTCTATGCCTTCGCTGCCGGCTTCGCGCACATAGTCGATATGCGGCACGGCCGCTTGCCCTTCGGGGTCGGCGATCATGCGGTCCAGGAAGTTGTTGTCGAAGTCCTTGTTGATCAGGCCGGCACGCGGGCCTTGCAACTGGTGGCTCATGCCGCCGGTGCCCCAGATCTGCACGTTCAGGTCTTCGTCGTAGGACCCGATCGCCTTGCGGATCGCCTTGCCCAGGTTCAGGCAGCGCTGGCCGGACGGCGCCGGGTACTGCACCACGTTCACCGCGAACGGTATCACCGGGCACGGCCAGGCCCGCGGCTGACCGCACATCAGCGACAACGGCACGGTCAGGCCGTGGTCCACGTCCATCTTGTTGACGATGGTCAGGTCGAAGTCCTGCTGAATCACCGACTGCGCGATATGCGCCGACAGGTCCGCGTGCCCTTGCACCGCGGGAACCGGGCGTGGGCCCCAGCCTTCATCAGCCGGCTGGTAGGACGCCGCCGTGCCAATGGCAAAGGTCGGGATGATGTCCAGGCTGAAGGCCGTCGCGTGGTCGTTGAAGACCAGGAAGATGACGTCGGGCTGGTTCTCCTTCATCCAGTGCTTGGAGAACTCGTAACCCTTGAACAGCGGTTGCCAGTACGGCTCGGTGGTCTTGCCAAGGTCAAGCGCCGCACCGATGGCCGGCACATGGGACGTATAAACGCTGGAAGTGATTCTTGCCATGGTCAGGCCCTCGTTTTCTGTCCAGCTTTGCCTTGGGGCTGGCGATTGGCCTGCGCGTCGCCATCCTCCCCGACCACGCGATTGCCCTGCACCGACCTGCCTCCGGAAACCATCATATTGCGGTACTCTTCTTCGGTCATGCCGGTCATGCTGCCGGCCATTTGCTGAAAGCTCTTGCCATGGGTGGCGCCGAGCTTGGCCAGAAAGTAGATGTTGCCGCCGAGCGAAATCGCGCGGTTCAGGTCCACGTCCAGCACGGCCTGCTTTTGCGCCTCGGTCATCGGCCACTCGTCCAGGTAGGCGCGCTGGTTGGCCTTGAAGCGCTCGCGGTTGTCGGCCTTCATCAGGCTCATGCAGAACTGGTTCAGGTGGTAACCCCTGCGGCTCTGCTCGGCGTCGAAGATGGTGGTGCCGGGTACGTCGAGGTAGGGTTTGTCTAGCGACATCGGGGGTTCTCCTGGTTGTCCGTGGGGGTCAACGCGCGCATTCGAAACTGGCGGCGGCGTTCACGTCGCCACCCATGTAACGCGGCCAGGCCGGCCATTCGCACAAGGGGCGGGCACGCTGCACCGGCATGCCGGGCGCGAGCGACTGCTCAACCACCTGCAAGGCCACTGGTGCCTGGCCACGCTCCACCCAATCGACCAGTACGCCCAGCATATCCACATTGGCCGGCCCGCCGCTGCCGACGTGGTCGACGCCGGCCGTGGCATAAAGCCGCGCGAACTGGCGCACCGTGCCCTCGCCCAGCCTGGCCTGAACCGACCCAAAGTAGCCTATGCCGGCATACGGGCTTTGCGCGTAGTCGGACAGGTGCTCCAGCATCACCAGCTTGCCGCCATGGGCGTGGAAGGCCGACAGATCGGGGTTGGTCGAGTCCATCAG
>JANLPN010000073.1:0-1690 GCA_031367285.1 Betaproteobacteria bacterium
AATGTAGCTGAAGGTGTTGATGGGCAGATCGGGCTCCACCAGCCGCATCGCACACACAATGGCGGACGAGTCAATGCCGCCCGACAGGGCCGCGCCCAGCGGAACATCGCTGCGCAAATGCAGCCGCACATTGGTCAGGAACTTTTCGCGCAGCACCGCCGCCGCGTCGGCAAAACCTAGTTGGCTGGTGGCCGCTACGTTAGGCCGCCACCAGGCGCGGGGGGTATCCACCTGCCCATTTTCTAGCTGGACGGTCAACAAGTGGCCGGGCATCAGATGTAAAAAGCCATTGATGAAACTGCGCGGCCCGTTGTCGTATTCGCCATGCACGAGGTAGTCGTAGGCACGCTGCCAGTCGGCCGCTGGCTTTGCGCCTGTCAATACCTTGAGCGCTGGTATTTCGGATGCAAAAAGAAAACTGCCTGGCCCGGTGGAATAGAAAAACGGCTTGATGCCAAACGCGTCCCGTGCGCAGACCAGTGTCTTGTGCCGCCGGTCAAACACCGCGAACACAAACATGCCCACCAGGCGCGGCAGACAGGCCTCACCCCAATGCTGCCAGGCGGCCAGCAATACCTCGGTGTCCGACTCGGAGCGGAAACTGAAGCCTGTGGCTTGAAGCTCGGTGCGCAGCTCGCGGTAGTTATAGATTTCGCCGTTAAAAATAAGAGAGAAGCGCCCGTCGCCCGAATTCATGGGCTGGTGCCCACCAGACGACAAATCAATAATCGACAGGCGCGTGTGGCCCAGCACCAGAACACCGCCACCCACGGGCTCGAACACCGCGCCCTGGTCGTTCGGCCCGCGGTGCCGGATGGTGACCAGCGCGTCGGCGACCCTTTGCTCGCCGAGCAGCGATGGCTGCGCCACCCATCCTCCAAGAAGGCCACACATAAGGCCTAGCCGCGAGGCCGCGACAGCGCGGCCTCGTAGTCGCGCTTGATATCCGCCGCTATTGTCAAAGGGTCGTGCCAACGCTCCACATAGGCCCGGCTCTTTTTGCCCAGCTCAACCAATTGGGCGCGGGGCATTTCCAGAACCTTCTGCAGCTCCTGCTCCACCGTATCCGGGCTTACCCGGATGAAAGGCAGGTCGGCTTCCATTCCGGCTGGCAAAAAATGCAAGTCGCCTTGCCGAAGGTAAACCAGCACGGGTTTGCCCAGCGCCATCAACTCGACGGCAAGGCCGCCGTACCAGCCGGCGAACAGCTGGTCGATCAACACGTCGGCCGACTCGTAGACCGTGCGCGCATCGGCGTTGCTCAGGCCCTCGACCAGCAGCAATTCAAATTCGTAACCTCTGCCCTTGAGCGTGGAGCAGGCCTCCAGAATCAGGTCGGTGCCCTTGACCTTTCGATGGCTGGGCGCATGCACAATTCGCAGCGGGCGAGGCTCAGCCTGGCCATAACGCGGCGTCCAGTCGCTCATGAAAAACAGCGAGTAGGGAACGAAGCTGGCCCGCGGCGGAAGCACGTGCAGCAGGTCCGGGTTGACGGCATACACACCGCGCGCAATGGACGAGAGAAAAAGAATGTTCCTGCGTTTGAAGTTGTCGGACGCGGCGTCGTAATAACCCGGATCAACCTGCGCGGCAATGCTGACGGCAAAGTGCTTCAGGCAGTAATCCCCCTGCCGCGCGTCGTCGCCCTGGTAGGTCACGAAAACAACCTTGCCCAAAGCAAACACCAGAA
>JANLPN010000098.1:0-6912 GCA_031367285.1 Betaproteobacteria bacterium
CTCCTACGGCCTGTTCCGGCCTAACACACCGCACGTGCTGATGTTCGTGACCCTGATGCTGGGCGGGCTCGTCAACTCCATGGGTATGGTGACGCTCAACACGCTGGGGTATTCCGAAGTCCCCAGAAACCGCATGAGCCACGCCACCGCCCTGTCATCCATGGGCCAGCAGCTGTCAGTGGCCATTGGTGTGGTGCTGGGCGCCACGCTGGTGGCTCTGGCAAGCAGCCTGCACGGCACCGACTCGGCCAATCTGACGGCGGCCGACTTTGCGCCCGCCTTCGGCGTGGTGAGCGCAATGACCTTGTTGTCGCTGTTCTCCTTCCGCAAGATGGCACACGACGAAGGCGCGGAGCTGCGCTGATAGCCGGCTCACGCTACCAATCGTTCTCTACCAGCAACTCCACCTTGAGTCGAAGATTACCGCGACGCCTCCTGAGCGATGTGCGCGGCAAAGCTGCGCACAAAGTTCCCAAGCCCAGCCAATTCCGACATTTCTGAAAACGCGCCCGTACCGGCAGCAGTCCGGGGCGACACAATCACGCTCGCAGCCGAGTACAGCTTTTCCTTGACCAGTCGTTGACAAAGAATATCGTACCGTTTGAGGTATGACGCGCCCTCAAATTCGGGGAACACCTTGAAGTTTGGGCTCTTGTCCCGAACCGGGCTTCGGGACGCGGGAGCGTCTTCCACCAACATCAGCCAGCCTACGAAAGGAGGTGGCTGGCTACCAAATGCGCCTTCGCGGTAAGCCACGGAAAAATCATGGGCTGTGCCGATGGCTTCTTCGGTTCGATTGTTGAAGTTGTTGCCGAAAGAAGGCCCCACCTGGCTCTTGAGTTCCACTGCGGCAACCAGGTGGCCTTGATGCATCACCAGCAAGTCCCATAACTTGGTCGGGCGGAAGTAACCTGGCAAGGTGACCAAAGCCCTGGTTTGATGGATCTGCGCATGTCCCAGCCCGTTGGCGCGAACCAGAGCAAGTATCAGACTGGTAAAACCATCCATGTTCTTTCCCGCAGTCACGCCCGCCCGTTCTCCCTGGTCGGCCTTGCCAGCTTCGATCTGCTTTTGCCTGGCCATTTCGCGATTGCCCCAGAAGGCCATGACGGCGTCTTTCGAACGCTTCTTGTAGTTGGCAAGATTGAGCGGCACGTGTTCAGCCCACACTGGTGGCGTTTACGCAGCCGCTGCTGGCAGCTGATATCAGCTCCGATTCCCCGGCACTCAAGCCGTACACCTTTGCTACGGCAGCATTGGCGCTCGGAATGTCGAGCGCCTTCGCCGCTGCTATCAGCTCACCTCTCAGCGCCTCGCTTACAGCGGCCCACCTTGGAAGCCGGATACGCCGGAGGTACTGCGCCTGGAAACGCAAGAAGCCACCACGCATTTTGGTGGAGTAGGCCGCGACAAATAACTTGGTTAACCCCGATAGCAATACCGCCTGAAGGGCATGCAAGTCCCACTCGGCGGACTCCACGTAGTACAGATTGTGGTGCGGGTAAAACCTGCCCTCCTCGTAAACCACCTGGGCCTGCCCCTTGATATCGGGGATCAGCAGTTTGGGCCGGCCGGCAAGCGAGGGCGTGATGCGGTCAATGGTTCTGTACCAATTGCCAGGGGCCTTTTGCGCAACGTGTCTCCCTGCAACTTCATTTTTGTGCGCTTCGAGGTAGGCTTTGAGCTTGGGGTATTTGCCCAGATTCACCAAGGGGCCTTCGTCCGTAAAGGGGTTGATCACGCCAAAACCACGCCAAACGACATGGCCTGAAGTGATGTCCTTGGTCATGACCAACGGCAACTTCCGGTCGGCCTCCACGTCCAACGCATGGTACGGGGCAACAAAGGCTTGATCCGCACCTGTGGCTACGCCGATTCCGACCTTGCATCCGGCTTCTTCCAGCAAAGGGAAAAGTGCTTCCAGGCGCCGGACGATAAGGATGTGGTCCGCCGCATCCAGTATCCAGGGCTCGCACCCCTGCACAACTCCCTCGATCTCTCGAACGCCGCTGCGGGCCGGGATCGTGCCGGCAAGCAAGGCCTTGGACAACTCGTACAGAGGGTGCTTTCCAATATCGGGCTTTGAAGCAACACGGGTTACGCCTGCCTGGGCTCGCTGGATGAGCGTAATGGCTGGATAAGCGATGACATCGGCGTGAAACGCGGGCGTATCAGTCATATCCACGTAGGCCCGCAACCAATACTCTTTGGAAACAAAACCACGCAGCGGCGTACCGTATTTGTTCTTCATCCAGCGGTCCGAACAGATGAAGCAGAGTTCGCCCTCGTCTCTCAGCAAGTCCAAGGCCCTGTGTATGAAAGGTATGTACAAATCCGCCCGGTCATAAAGCGTCGAGTACCGCTTGCGATATTCATTCAGCAAGGCAGCGGGGATCAACTCCTGCCGAACATAGGGCGGATTCCCGATCACCACATCAAACGACTGAGGCAGCGCGCACAACAGGAAGTCGGCCTGTATGAGCCATGCGTCTGCAAGCGCCTGGGCCTCGCCGCCAGAAAAATCGGCAAGCACCAGCCGGGCAATCACGTTGGCCCTCGTAACTTCAAAAGTGTGCTTGTGAAGCTCGACCGCACGAATGCAGGCACTCAACCCCCCCACCCGCTTGCCCGCTTGAATTGCCTTGCGGCGGGCGGACAGCAGCCTTTCAATTGCCGGCAACAGGAAGTCCCCATTGCCAAACGAGGGCTCGAGGAGTGTGAGATTCCAAAGGGCCTTGTCGTCCGTGTACCCGGTCAGGTCGAGCATGAAGTCCACCACTTCGC
This sequence comes from Betaproteobacteria bacterium, assembly GCA_031367285.1. Classification (GTDB taxonomy): domain Bacteria; phylum Pseudomonadota; class Gammaproteobacteria; order Burkholderiales; family Burkholderiaceae_C; genus CAISIP01. Next base: position 2,785 of record JANLPN010000098.1, read on the forward strand.
GACGGGTAAAAACGGCACCACGCTCGTCCGCGGCGGAAGCCAGCGCAAGGCCATCCACCGCCTCTTCGATCAGGCACATGCCCGGAAGCGATGTTTGTTGAATCAGAAGTTTCTGGCGCATGGTCAATGCAGATTTTGCCCGATGGCTCAAACCACCAGCGGGTCTTCCTCCATCGCCTCCATCTGCTCCTCCAGCATCTGGACCTGGCCCTGCCAGTAGTCGCTGGTGCCGAACCAGGGGAAGTTGATCGGGAAAATCGGGTCGTCCCAGCGCCGGGCCAGCCAGGCGCTATAGTGGATCAGACGCAAGGTGCGCAGCGGCTCGATCAGGGCCAGCTCGCGGCGGTCGAAGTCGCGGAACTGTTCGTAGCCGTCCACCAGGGCACCGAGCTGGCGGGTGCGCTGCTGGCGGTCGCCGCTCAACAGCATCCACAGGTCCTGCACGGCCGGGCCGGTGCGTGCGTCGTCCAGGTCCACGAAGTGCGGGCCCGGACCGGCGCTTTGCGGCACGTCGGTGGGTGTCCACAAAATATTGCCGGGGTGGCAGTCGCCATGCAGGCGCAGCACGCGAATCGGCTCCCGGTCCTGGCCGCCCCCGATGCCGCCCAGGCAGGTATGCCGACTGATCGCGGCCAGGGCCTGTTGCGAGAGCCTGGCCCAAGCGGACTGCACGTCCAGCGGCACCCGCTCGTTGGCAAGCAACCATTCACGCGGCTCGATGCCGAAGCTCGACACATTGAGCGCCGGGCGACTGACAAATGGCCGTTTGGCGCCCACCGTATGGATACGCGCCAGGAAGCGCCCTATCCATTCCAGCACCTCCGGGTTGTCCAGTTCGGGCGGCCGGCCGCCACGCCGCGGGCTCACGCTGAACGCAAACCCATCGAAGTGGTGCAAAGTGCTGCCGACCAGATCCAGCGGCCCGATGGCTGGTATTTCGGCTGCCATCAGCTCGCGAGAAAAGGCGTGCTCCTCCAGAATCTGCGCGTCGCTCCAGCGCCCGGGCCGGTAGAACTTGGCTACCACGGCATTGCCATCTTCAAGCTGCACCTGGTAGACCCGGTTTTCGTAGGAAGACAAGGCCATCAAGCGGCCGTCGCCGCGCAGGCCCACGCTGTCCAGCGCGTCCAGCACAAGGTCCGGCGTCAAGGTTTCAAAAGGGTGGATGCCGGACAAAGTCGAAGGGGGTGACGCCATGGCGACATTGTCGGGCGAAAGCGGGTTTTCCCCGCTTGCCAAGCCCAAATCCTTGCCTTAACATGAGTTCAACTAAGAAAGTAAATAGACGTCCAATGATGGAGACAGCCGCGCAGACCCAACACACGCCCACCGGCAATCCGTTGCTGGGAACCTGGCACCTGGTGCGCTGGGAGATCAGCTATGGCGACGGGCGTTTACCCACGTTGCCGTTTGGTGCCGAAGCCAGCGGGATGATCTGTTACACCCATGACGGCAACATGAATGCCTGTATTGCACGCGGTGGTCGGGCGCGCCTGTCCAGCGACAGCGTACGCAGCGCGCCCCAGGCGGAGCGGCTGGCCGCTTTCGAGAGTTACTTCCAGTACGCCGGGCCGTATGAGATTCGCGGCGTACCCGGCAGCCAGCAGGTGGTGCACAAAGTGACGCATTCGCTCAATCCCAATTTCGTCGGCACGCAGCAGGTGCGCGACATGGCGTTCTCGCAGGACGGCAACTTGACGCTGTCGGCGTCCGACACGGTGCCGGGCACCAGCGTTGCACGCCACCACCGGCTGATCTGGAGCCGGAGGGCAGGCATGTGAATTACTTTGAGAAGCATCGCGAGCTGTTTCAGCGGGCGCAGATAGCGTGTATCGAGCGCGACTGCTGGAGCCCCTTCCCGGAGTTGCCCGGCAAGTACCCGGATGCCGTGGCAGCACAGGCCCGGGGGTTGGCGGCCTTTGGCGCGCATCTGGGCCACGACCTGCCTGGCCCGAACGGCGGCCTGGGCGGCGGAGCCACGGGCAAGCATTTCAGGCTCGACCAACCGGGAACGGTTGGTACGCTTGGTGAAGAAGTTTCGCCCTACACGCGCCAGGCATTGGGCATCCTGTACCCGCAAGCGGACATCGACCTCCTGTTCGATGCAGCTGAAACCGCCATCCCGACGTGGGCGGCCGCATCGGCGACGGAGCGTATTGGCGTTTTGATGGAAGTGGTGGATGTGATCTACCGCGAACACCTGTTCGAGCTGGCCCAGGCCGTCATGCATACCGCCGGCCAGAGTTTCAACATGGCCTACGCGGGCTCGGGCGTGAATGCGCTTGACCGCGCCATCGAAGCACTGGTGTTTGCCAACCAGGCCATGCGCGCCGTAACGCCACATGCGCGCTGGGAGCGCCAGTTCGGCGCCTCGAAGATTGTGCTGGACAAGACCTACCGGCTGGTACCGCGCGGCGTGGCCGTGTGTTTTTCATGCGCCAGTTTTCCCACCTGGAACGCCTGGCCGTCCATGATGGCCAGCCTGGCCACCGGCAACGCCGTGATCGTCAAGCCGCATCCGGCCACAGTGTTGCCGATGGCGATTTCGGTGCGGGTGTTCCGGCAGGTGCTGGCACAAGCAGGCTTCGACGCCAACCTGGTCACGCTGGCGCCAGACAGCAGTGCCGAGCCCATAGGCAAGCTGCTGGTCAAACACCGCAAGACCGCCATGGTGGACTTTACGGGCAGCGTGGCGTTTGGCCAGTGGGTGGAGCAAAACGCGTATCCGGCGCTGAGTTTTACCGAGACCGCCGGCTGCAACACCGTGGTGCTGGAGTCGGCGGACGATCTGGATGCGGTGGTGCGCAGCCTGGCCACTACGCTGTGCATGTTCAGCGCACAGATGTGCACCAGCCCGCAGAATATCTATGTGCCTGCGGCAGGAGTAAAAACACCGCAGGGCCTGGTGCCACTGGACCAAGTCGCGCGGCGGCTCGCCGATGCCGTGGCCGCGCTGACGGGCGACCAGAAAAAGGCCGCAATGATTCTGGCTACCCTGCAGTCGGACCAGACGCTGGCGCTGCTGCGCCGCCTGCGCGACGCCGGGGCCGAACGCGGCAAGGTGTTGCTGGAGCCGCGTCCCTATGTCCACCCGGAGTTCCCGAATGCCCGCACCAGCACGCCACTGATGCTCCGGTTAAGCAAGGCCGAACGCGACCTGTATGGCGAAGAACGCTTCGGCCCCATCAGTTTTGTGATCGCCTGCGACGACGCGGCCGACGCCCTGCACCAGGCCACGACAGACGCGAAGCAGTTTGGCGGTCTGACCGCATTCCTGTATTCGACCGATGAGCCGTATATCGCACGCGCCGAGACAGCCTATGCGCGCGCCGGCGCGCAACTGACCATCAACCTCACCGGCGCCATGCCGCTTAACTTTGCCGCTGCCTACAGCGACTACCACGTCACCGGCCTGAACCCGGCCGGCAATGCGTCTCTTACCAACCTGGCTTTTGTGGCCGGCCGTTTTTGCGTCACGCAATCGCGCCGGCCTGCCGTGCCTGCATCAACCATCCCCGCGACCTGAAACAAGGAGAACCCTATGGGTGCCATCGACAACAACGTCTTCAACGAGATCCCGGTCCTCTCCGGTGGGTTCGCGCCGATCACGCACGAAGTCACGCTGGACCTGACCGATATCGAGGGCGAGATCCCCAAGGACCTGACCGGCATGTACGTGCGCAACGGCCCGAACCGGCGCTTCGAAGCACCCGGCCGTTACCACTGGTTCGATGGCGACGGCATGTTGCACGCCGTGCGTTTTGCGGGCGGCAAGGCCCAGTACCAGAACCGCTGGGTCATGACCGACAGCCTGCAGGAAGAAATGGCCGCCGGCAGCGCTTTGTGGCAAGGCATCAAGGACCCGCCGCGCAAGGACCGGCCCGACATGCCGGTCAAGAACACGTCGAACACCGACGTGAAGTTCTATGCCGGCACACTGGTGTCGATGTGGTACCTGGGCGGTGCGGTGTACCAGTGCCGCCCGGACGATCTGTCCACCATCGGAAAGTTGGCAGTGGACCCGCGCCTGCTGGGCCTGCCGATCTCGGCGCATTCCAAGGTGGACGAACGCACCGGCGAATTCCTGTTCTTCGCCTACGGCAAGGAAGCGCCGTATATGCATTACGG
>JANLPN010000101.1:0-5151 GCA_031367285.1 Betaproteobacteria bacterium
GCCGGTGCGCATCTCGACCAAGCGGGAGCCGTGCAACCAGGCACCGTCCCAGAAGCTGGCGCTGTGCACCCTGGGGCGGATGGCGTCTATGGTGGCCAGGGCCGGCGCGGTGCAACTGATGAAGGTGCGCGGTATGCCGGCAACACGGCGCACATCAAAGTCCAGCGGCGCTTCGTAGGTGTGGCCGGGGTGTGGCGTCTGGCGGCGTTTGACCCATTCGTACTGCGGACCGGCAAGCCCGAACACCGACGGATCGGGCGGCGGAAATGCAAACACCGGGGATGCCTGCGCAGCGGCCAGCCGTGTTTGCCGCGTGGCCGGCGAATGCGTGCCACTCCAGGATTCGCCGGGCTTGGGCACCACGGCGTCCAGGTAGACCAGGTGCGACAGGCGTTGCGGCATCCGGTCCGCCACGGCCGTGACCAGCATGCCGGCATAACTGTGGCCCACCAGCACCAGATGGTGCAGTTCCTCGGCCGCGATGGCGTTCAACACATCAGTGATATGCGTCTGCAGGTCGATATCGGCGCGCAGCAGGTGGGAACGTTCGCCCAGACCGGTGAGCGTAAGCGCATGCGCGCGGTGTCCGGCACGCACCAGCGCGTCGGTAACATCACGCCAGCACCACGCGCCCTGCCAGGCACCGTGCACCAACAGAAAATTTGCCATAAACAACTCCGGAACTTCAAGGAAAGCCGAACCACCCGGTCACGACATTGTCATCGTGCCGCGCGTATTCTGGATTACAGTCAAAACATGACATCCGTTGCGACGGCCACCGTAGAACACTTCCGCCAGGTGCTGTTGTGGCCGCTGCGGCTGATGCCGCTGCCTGGAGGCGAGGCGGCGCAGCGCCAGCCCTGGCAGCTGTTGCAGGACATGGGCGCCGCATGCCCCTGGCGCGAGGTGGTGGATGAATACACCGGCGCGGCGGACCAGTTCCACGAACGGCACTACAACGAGTTCGTGACCTTCCTGCCCTACGTGCAGCGTTTTCTGTACGGCGAGGGCCGTGCCACACGCGGCAGCGGCGAGGCGGAATCGGATTCGCCTATGCGTGTGTTCCGGCGCCACGACATTCGCCAGGGACGCATGACCTTGCGCCAGGGCGAAGCGCCTTTGTTGCTCGACATCGTGCATGTGGATCTGTATTTTTTCCTGGACGTGGACTTGGTGCTGCTTAACGTGGAGGTGAGCGCAAACAAGCTTCCACTGGCCCAGGCGCAGGAGTTGTTGTACCGCTTTGGCCGCGGTTACCCGGCCGGCTGGCAGGCCGACGGCCAGGCCATGCATTGCCTGGCCAACGTGGAATGGCTGGGCCAGGACGGCCAGAGTCTGGCCTGCTCGGACGCCCAGCAGCGCGAACTGTTCCTGGCCCACGTAGCCAAACACCGCGCGCCTCGTATTGCCGCGCATTGGGCCTACCTGCTGCAGCCGCTGGTGAGCGACCATTCCGACCAGAGCGGCGCCCTGCGTTACCGGCAAATCGAGTATTACCGCATGCCGCTGATGGCCTACCTGGCGCTGGACAACCCGCGCCTGCTGGCGCGCAGCGACTTTATCCGCCTGGGTCTGGCAACCGGTGCCGGAGAGCCGGGTAATGAGAGCGCGGCCAATCTGCCCTACGCCGAGCACCACCTGAGCGACTTTGAGACCAAGTACTGCTACGACCGCTTCTGGACCGACAGCGGCGCCGCGCCCAACACGCGCTACCTGTGCAGCGGCCATTCGCTGGTGGTGATTGGCGACGCGCGCTCCGAGTTCTACAGCTGCCGCGACCGGGGCGTGTTGTCGCAGTTCCGGCACCAGCATTTTTTGCTGTTCCTGATTGCGCATTTCCAGAAGGCCGCGCTGCTGATGTTCTCGGACAAGCTGGTCGAAGCCTTGAAGGGGCTCAAGCTGGAAGACCTGGGCAGCGTGCGCCGCTTCAAGCGCTCGATACGCGCCGCCTTCGCGGGTTTTCTGCGGTTTACCCACCGTTACTGGTTCCATGAAGTCGCCGAGCAGGCGCAGGCACGGGCGCTGTTCCATATGTGCGCCAAGCACCTGGGCCTGGACCCGCTGTATGCCGAAGTCAAGGAACGCATCGCCGACATGAACAGCTACCTCGAAGCCGACAGCCTGCGCCGCCAGGCCAACACCGTGGTGCGCCTGACGGTGGTCACCATTTTTGGCCTGATAGGCACGGTATCCACAGGTTTTCTGGGCATGAACCTGCTGGCCGAAGCCGATGCACCGCTGGGCCGCAAGCTGATGATTTTCGGCGTGGTGTTTGTGCTGACGCTGGCGCTGACGGTCTACACCATGGCAAAGTCCAAACGCCTGTCGGACTTTCTGGATGCGCTGTCGGACGAGCGCCTGACCGTGTGGCAGAAGTTCAAGTCATTGGCGCTGGTGTGGCGTGCGCAGGACGATTGAGCAGCGTTTGGAGCCGCAGGTCGTCAACGTCGACTCGACTGTCTGCCAGCCGGCCCCTCAGGCTTGGGAATTTAGTCTGCATTGAATGGGGTAGCAACGGGTTAAATGAGGTAATTACGCTTTCCATTACCTCTATTTTCGATAAACTTACCCCATTGACATGCCGTTGGCGAGTTATGAATTCCCTGTCACCCGAATACCTGGCCAAGCTGCGTTTTGACACGCAACAGCTCGCCACGCTGCGTGCGCTCGGGGAGTACCGGGGTAAACAACAGCTATTCGTCGCCCAGTCGGCGGAAGTGCTGGGTGACCTGCGCCAGGTAGCCGTGGTCGAATCGACCGAATCGTCGAACCGCCTCGAAGGCGTGGTGGTGGCGGCAGGCAGGCTCAAGTCACTGGTGCTAAAAAACGCCGTACCCAAGAGCCGGTCCGAGCAGGAAGTGGCGGGTTACCGGGACGCGCTGGCCTTGATTCACGAGAGCGCGGCGCATATGCCTTTTTCGGAAAGCACGGTTCTGCAACTGCACGGCATTCTGTACCACTACATGCCACAACCGGGCGGGCACTGGAAGGCCACCAACAACGACATCGTCGAACGCCACCCGGACGGCAATACGCGCCTCCGTTTTCGGCCGGTGGCAGCGCACCTGACGCCAATGGCCATGGCAGACATGGTTGCCCGCTACCGCAGCGCGCTGGACCAGCATCTGGCCGACCCGCTGGTCCTGGTGCCACTGGTCGTGCTTGACTTCTTGTGCATCCACCCGTTCCCGGACGGCAATGGCCGCATGGCTCGGCTGCTGACCCTGCAGTTGCTCTACCACTTCGACTACGCCGTGGGCCGCTTTATAAGCCTGGAGCGCATCTTCGAGGAATCGAAGGAGAGCTACTACGAAACGCTGGAAACCAGTTCGCAAGGCTGGCACAAGGCTGCCCACGACAGCGCCCCTTGGCTCAATTATTTTTGGGGCGCACTGCTGCGGGCCTACAAGGAGTTCGAGCAGCGGGTCGGGACCATTGAACGAGGCCGTGGCGCCAAAGGCGACCGCGTGCGAGCCGAGATACTCAAACGCAACTTGCCGTTCTCGATTTCGGAGATTGAGGAGGCTTGCCCAGGTGTGAGCCGGGATATGGTACGGGTGGTGCTGAGGGCTATGAAGGGTGAAGGACTGATTGCGCCTACGGGTAAGGGGCGTGGGGCGAAATGGGCCAGCGTGAAAGGCAACACAAAGAGTAGCCGGGCGCTCTCGTGAACCAGCCACGCGTACGGAACGCCCAAGGCGTCCAAAGAACTGTTGCAATACGACTGCATCGGCTAGGACTTTTTTGCGGACGATGATTTGAGAGGTGCCGAAATGAGGTGCAAGGTCGGCCCGGTCACGCAAAACCAGGGGACGACCAAAAGCCAAGTACCATCAAACGACCTTTCTATGGAGCGATTCAATGAAACGTCTAGCCTTGGTATTTGGCGCATGCCTTTTTGCGACGCTTGTCGCCGCCCAGAGCGAAAAGCAGACTGTTGAACGCCCAGACGTCAAAGTCGGCGATGCATGGACCTATGTGACGATGGATTTGTTGACCAAAATTCCTCAAAGGGAATCGACACTTGAAATAACGGAGGTTGGTGAAGCAACAATCACTGGGAAGGTTCGAAGCGATGGAAAAGAATCGGTCGCGAGGTATGGTCCAGATTGGTCTGGAGCCAGCGATTTTCCCATCTTCAGCTTTCCGTTGGAGATTGGGAAGAAATGGAAATACAGGCGTTCCTACATGGGGAGCTGCGGCGATGCTGTTGACGAAATGGAGGCTGAAGTGAAAGGCTGGGAAGACATCGAAGTTCCGGCAGGAAAGTTCAGAGCGTTGCGAGTTGAGCACAACGGTACGTTCAACGCTCCCCGATGTGGCTTTGGAAAGAAGCACCATTGGTTTTGGTACGTTCCCTCTGTCAAAAGGTTCGTTCGCTATGAGCAGGGAGTGTATGGATCGCCGGCCCCTGCGGGCTTCATTCAGGATCTCGCGTCATTCAAGTTGAAATGAAGCATCCTCACGGGCGACCTTAAAGGTCAGGGGCAGCGTTTGGATTCGGATTGGGGCGTGCAGCGTCCTAAGATTGACGCCAAATCCGCGCAATGTGGACGCCGCCGCGAGAGCCCCTTGTTGTGACCACAGTGAACGCCTTCTCGTTCTGATTCCCAAGCGGCTACGTCCCGGCCCGCCCAACAAACCCCACCAACGCCCCCATGGTCTCCCCCGGCGCCTCCTCCATCAGCCAGTGGCCCGAGTGATGGATCGCATGGCCGATGCGGCAGTGAAACGCCAGTTGCTGCACGAAGGACTGACCCGCATCTCAAGCAGCCCACGTTGCCGACTCCCTATCGGCGAGATTAAGCGCCGGCTCGCCATGTGAGGTGGCTGATGACCTGCACATGGGCATTGATAGGGACTGCGCGCCGCGACGTCGTCCGTGCGAAAACCATCCATCTCTGCACAGAATTACGCACCCAGCAGTCTGCGCGCGAGCAAGGACTGCATGTCACGGCGACCGTCGGCAATGAGGTGGATGTAGACCTTGAGTCCGATCACCCGATAGATGACACGGTAAGGTTTGAAAGAAGTCTGGCGGAAGTCGCGTATGCCCAGTCCGATCAGCTCCTTGGGATAGGCCCCTCGCTCCGGAAATACAGACAGGCCATTCGTCACCTTCAGCAAACGATCCAGCACATAGTTGGCGTT
>JANLPN010000114.1:0-42098 GCA_031367285.1 Betaproteobacteria bacterium
TTCTGGTGCCGGAAGTTGTCTACCGCGAGGTCTTGCAAGGCGCGGCCAGTGCCCGGCACTTCATGGATTAGAAGTGGTCCGGCAAATCTGAACAGCAGGATAAGTGGAAACTCGGCCTATTTTGAATTGCTGGGCGCAAGCCCGGCGCAAAGGAGTTTTCACCATGAAGTTGAAGAAGAAAGCCAATGTGGCCAGGCGGGTGCGGCGCACGCACAGCGCCGAATTCAAGGCCCGCGTGGCGCTTGCCGCCTTGCGCGAGGACAGGACCATGGCCGAGCTGTGCCAGGAGTTTGACCTGCACGTCAACCAGATCACTGAGTGGAAGCGCCAGCTCATAGAACGCGCCGCCGACGCGTTTGACGGCGCTGGCGCCAGCCCTGCGGTGGACCTGGTGCCGCTTCAGGCCAAGATCGGACAGCTCACGCTGGAGAATGATTTTTTAGAACGTGCGCTCACCAAAGCGGGATTGCTGAGCGCAAGGCGATGATTGACCGAAACAGCGACCTGTCGATCAGCACACAGGCCAAACTGCTGGGCATCAGCCGAGGCAGCGTGTACTACCTGCCCCAAAGCGCGAGCCAAGCCGAGCTGGCCCTGATGCGCCAGATGGATGAGCTGCACCTGCAGCACCCCTTCATGGGCGCGCGCCAACTGGCGCGCCAGCTACGCCGCCTGAGTTTCGAGGTGGGCAGACTGCACGTGCGCACGCTCATGCTGCGTATGGGCATACAGGCCATGGCCCCTCAGCCGGGCACCAGCAAGCCCGCGCCGGGGCACAAGGTCTACCCGTACCTGCTGCGCAACGTCGCTGTAGTGCGGGCCAACCAGGTGTGGGCGCTGGACACTACCTACATCCCCATGCGCCAAGGCTTTGTGTACCTTACGGCCATCGTGGACGTGGCCACGCGCCGGGTGCTGGCGCATAAAGTGGCCACCACCTTGGAGGCGTGCCACGCCAAAGGGATCATGCAAGAGGCCTTGGCCAGATACGGCGTGCCCGAGATCGTCAACACCGACCAGGGCAGCCAGTTCACGGCCCAGGAGTTCACCGACGTGGTGCTGGGCTCAGGCGCGAAGTTGTCCATGGACGGGCGCGGGGCATGGCGGGACAACGTGTTTGTCGAGCGGCTGTGGCGCAGCGTGAAGTACGAGCATGTGTACAAACACGCTTACGCCAGCGTGGCTGAGGCCAGGGCCAAGATCGGCGCCTACCTGGATTGGTACAACAAGGAGCGGGCGCATTCGAGCATCGGTGAGCAGACGCCTGATGAGGCGTACTGGGCGTTGCTGGCCGAACTCAAAAAGGCGGCGTAAATGAACACGGGGTACAGCATGTGCTGCTGCGCAGCAAGGGCCAACGAACAGGGGGAAGGGCTTCCCCCTGGCGCCCCTTGCGGGGTGGCCTGTGGACAAGCCTTGCAGCACTGCGGGCTGTCTGGCGGCTTGCCCACAGGCTCACGGCTGCGCCGCGCCTGTACCCCCTTCTTGATTGAAAAATTCCCCAGCACTGGAAATCAGATTACGATTCGTGCGCTTTCCCGAGCGCATTCACCCGGCTGCCGATCCACTTATCTTTCGGGAAAAGCTGTTCAGGCGAACCGAGCCACTTCTGACAGCCGCGAAGCTGAGTGCGCCGCCGGCCTGATCTTGTACAAACACCGGCGCATTGGCCGCCCCGAGTGCCCATCCTACCAACTGGCGCTCGATAGAGTCCGAGTACCTGTCTGTACTGCCAACCAGTGTGAAAAATAACGTCAACCCCCCTGCATCTCCCCCGACAAAATCACCCTTTGCCCGGGCCGTGCTTCGACGACCGCACCCACCAATGCCCGTGCAACATCGCTGGCCTGGATGGCCCGGTAATTGGCGGGGATGAGGGGCTTCAAAGCCGTGCTGATTGCCAGGCCAAGCAGTTCGCCGGAGCGCGTGGGCTGGCCAAGCTGGGAACGGTTGCCAGCCAGTACCGAAGGGCGTGCGATGACCAGAGTCTGGTAGCCCAGATCGCCCAGCGCCCGTTCCATTTCGCCCTTGACACGGCTGTAGAAAACGCCGGACCGCGCATTGGCGCCCATGGCGCTGACCACGCCCAGGCGCGTGGCGCCGGCCTTGCGCGCCGCTTGCGCCACGGCTAGCACGGCGTCGAAATCGATGGCGCGAAAAGCCGGCTTGCTACCGGCTACCTTGATGGTGGTGCCCAGGGCGATGTAGACATCGTCCACCGGCGGCAGTGCCGGCAGCTTCGCAAAATCCACCTTTAGGCTGATCAGCCTGGGGTGCTGCTCGACCAGCTGGCGACGGCCCAGCGCCAGCACCGCCGAATAGCGCTTATCGGTTAAAAGAGCCGCGAGAACCTCCCGGCCCACGAGACCCGTTGCCCCCGCCACCAAAGCCACCCGCCCCGCCGCCGGAGCGACCGCCACCACCACCATAAGAGCCTCCACCGCGGTTACCACCGCCTCCACCACCATATCCACCACCACCGCCGCCGCGCCGTGCGCCGCTGCGCTCGGCCATCATGTCCACACTGGTACGCATGGGATCGGGCTCGCGCGGCGCGCCGGTGCGCGGCGCCACGTTGCCGCCGCCGCGCAGCGGATCGGGTTGCCGGTCCATCGCCGCGCGGGGTTGCGAATGGCCGCCACCCTGGCCATTGCGCCCGCCTTGGCCCATAGCGCCGGACGGGTAATTGTTGCCGCCTTGGGCACCGCGCCCGCCCTGGCCATTACCGCGTCCACCGGAACGCTGGCCACCACCACCGCCGCCGCCCCGGCCGCCTCCGGCACCTGCACCGTTGCCGCCCTTGTTGTCGCGCACACGCTGCAGCATCTCGGTACGCGCGGCCCGGCCGGCGGCCATCATCACGTCGCGGCTCGGTGCTTTGCCGGCGCCACCCCAGATGGTCTGGCGACCCATCGCAATCGGTTCGGCCCGTTCATCGGGTTCAGGTCCAAAACCTTCCACCACCAGCACCTCGATGTTCTGTTTGGTATAGCGCTCGATGTCCTGCATGAAACCTTCTTCGTCCAGGCACACCAGGCTCACCGCCGCGCCATCCGCGCCGGCGCGCCCGGTGCGTCCGATGCGGTGTACATAGTCTTCGCTGACGTTGGGAATGTCGAAGTTCACCACGTGCGGCAGGTCGTCAATGTCAATGCCGCGGGCTGCGATGTCGGTCGCCACCAGCGCGCGGATGTCACCGGTCTTGAAGCCGCCCAGCGCCTGGGTACGCGCGGCCTGGCTTTTGTTGCCGTGCAGGGCCATGGCATGGATGCCGTTTTTTGTCAGGAATTCGGCCACGTTGTTGGCGCCGAACTTGGTGCGCGTAAACACCAGCACCTGGCTCCAGTTGTGTTGCTGGATGATGTGCGCCAATAGCGCTTTTTTCGTGCCGCGCCCGACCGGATGGATGGTCTGCGTAATGCGTTGCACGGTGGTGTTGCGCGGGGTTACCTGCACGCTCTGCGGGTTCTTCAGCAGTGTCGCCGCAAGGTCGCGGATCTCGTCGCTGAAGGTGGCGGAAAACAACAGGCTCTGTTTTTCCCTGGGCACCACCGCCAGCACCTTCTTCACGTCGTGGATGAAGCCCATGTCCAGCATGCGGTCGGCTTCGTCGAGCACCAGCATCTGGACCTGGCCCAGGTCCAGCACGCCCTGGCCCAGCAGATCGAGCAGCCGTCCCGGCGTGGCCACCAGGATGTCCACGCCCTTCTTGACGCGGCTGATTTGCGGGTTCATGCCGACGCCGCCAAAGATGACGGTGGAGGACAGTTGCAGGAACTTGCCGTAGGTTTGTACCGACTCTTCCACCTGTGCCGCGAGTTCACGCGTGGGTGTGAGCACCAGGGCCCGGATTCCGGTGCCGCCAAATTTGTTTTGTGCGCTGCGACTCATGCTCAGTTTGTGCAGCATGGGCAACACGAAGGCCGCTGTTTTGCCGGTGCCGGTCTGGGCGCCGCCGAGCAGATCGTGCCCGTCGAGTACCACCGGAATGGCCTGGGCCTGGATCGCGGTAGGGGTTTCGTAACCCTGCTCGCGCACGGCCTTGACAATGGCCGGGGCCAGTTTCAGATCTTCAAAGTTCATAGTGTGGCGCCCATCCAGGGCGCTTGGCATGTCAACCCGTCCCGGTGTTGTGGCACCGGGCCAGTTAAAGGCAGACAGAGTAAAAAAGCGGGACGTAAGCGCGAGGCCTGGTCCCCAGCATGTGCTGTTATTGCAGGCAGCTGGAGGCCCGCAACAGCCTGCATTGTCGCATGGAGGCGGGCAAGCGTCCGTTTTTCCGCAAAAGCGCGGCAAACACCCGGCTTGTACCAGTTTGCAGGCGGTCGCGGCGTGGCAACACGTGGCAACATGGATGGGCGAAAATAAGCGCCTGGGCCAGAATCCGCCGAAGCGCAAAATGCCGGGTTCAAGGAGCATTTCCATCAGCGACGATGCAAGCAACGGAAGCAATAGATGAAGAAGTATCTTTTGCGGCGAATTGGCGTGGCGAGCAATGCCTCTGCCACCCGTCCGTCCCTGGCGGATTGCATTGAGCTTGTGCTGGGGCAAGCCAAAGTGCTCGCGGGCGACGTGCTGGCGGCCGTCAAGACGTCGGCCGGCAGCCCGGCCGCGGAGCCTGCCCCGGACGACGATGAACCCGAACTCAAGCGCACGGTCACGAGGCTGGTGGCGCAGGCCGAGTCGTTCAGCGACACCTTCAGCGCCGAGTTGCGCCGCCTTGTTTACCAAAGTGGATCGCAGGATTTTGCGAAATCTCCACGGGGGCGCGTGGAGGACATCCATGTGTTCGACATCCAGGAGCTTGAGGCCCACATAGAACTCGCGCTGGCGCGCCAGGAAGTGGTACGCGCCGTGGACGACGTGTTGCCGCTATTCGACGCGCTGGTTACCGCATTGCTGGGCTGGTCTACCGTTCAGCCCGGCCTCAACCCCCTGAAACCCGAAGCCTTCGTGCGTGCCTTGAACGAGACCATGGATGCCTGGGTGCCCGACGAAGGGGTGCGTACCACCCTGTTGCGCCCGGCCGCCATGGCCCTGGGTACCGGGATGCGGCAGCTGTACCGCGAGACCTGTGACTGGTTGCGCTCCCAGGGCGTTGAGCCGGTGGAGCCTCCCACCGGCAAGCCGCTGGACAGCGCGGCCGCGCGTTCGGCACTTGCCGGAACCGAGGTCGAGCGCACCATGTTGACGCTGGACAAGCTGCGCCGCCTTCTGGCCGGCGAGTCGCTGCAGGGAGCCGGTGGAGCCGGCATGCGGGACTTTACGCACACCGTGCCCGCTTCGCTGGTGGCGCTGCAGGACCTGAAGCTGGTTGAGCCCATGATGAAGCGCCTGAGCGAGCGCTCGGTGCAGGCCGTCGCGCAGGGTGGCGCCGCGGTCCGCGGTGCCCCCGCGCCGCAGCTGGTTCGCACGCAGGCGCAAAACCAGCAAATCGGCCACCAGCTGGGCGAAGAAGTTGTGCGGTTCATGCTCGACCAGCTGGTGCAGGACGAGCGCTTGCTGATGCCGGTGCGGGTGCATTTGCGTGCGCTTGAACCGGTGCTGGTGCGTCTGGCGAAACTTGATCCGCGTTTCTTTATCGACCGCACACATGCGGCCAGGAAGTTGCTTGACCGGGTGGTGCAGAGTGGGCTGGCCTATACCAAGGACGACGAAGACGGCGTTGCGGGTTTTGTGGCTTGTGTCGCCAATGCGGTCAACCTGCTGTGCCGGGGGGCGGGTGATGCCGGCGCCTTTGCCACCGTACTGGAGCAACTGGAGGAAGACTGGACGGCCTTCGACGACATGCGGCGGCGCCAGAAGGAAGCGGCGTTGAACGCCCGCCAGCATGCCGAGCAGCGGATGTTGCTGGCACAGCGTTTTTCGGGTGCCATGATGGAGCGTTTCAAGAATGGCAGCCTGCCTGAGCTGGTGGCGAGTTTTCTGCGCGGCCCATGGTCGCAGGTACTTGCCGAGGCCCGGCTGGGCAGTGACGATGCGGAAGCGGATCCTGGTGGGTACCTGGCGCTGGTCGATGACCTGGTCTGGAGCGTGCAGCCGCCGCTGGCGCTGCGTGACTACACGCGCCTGGTGCGCCTGGTACCGCGGTTGCTGGGGCGGCTGGGTGAAGGCCTGATGCTTATCCGTTACCCGCAGGAGCCGGTGTCGATTTTCCTGGACGATTTGAGCGCCTTGCACGAAAAGGCCTTTGACGACCACCGCCGGGCGCTGGCTGCCGCGCGTGCGGCAGCGGCGTCGCAGCCGGAGGCCGAAGCCGGCGATACGCGGATTCTGGCGCAGGAGGATTCCGACGGGCCGACCCTGCCCGGCATCCGACCGCCGGCACCGGTCGAAGATGTCCAGGCCTCGGGTCCCGTATCAGTGCGTGATGTGGTCGTGGGCTCCCAAGTAGACCTGCTGCTGGAGGACGTCTGGGTGCGGGCGGATTTGACCTGGGTCAGCCATAACCGCAATTTGTTCATGTTCGTGTCGAAGGGCGGTGTGGCACACGCCATGTCGCAACGAACCATGGACCGGCTGGAGGTTCAGGAGCGGATCCGGGTCGTGGCCGTGACGCTGGCGGTGGATCTGGAACTGGAATTCGCCGAACAGGGCGCGGCGCCGGTCTGAGTTGTTGCACGCGGAGCCGCCGGGGGTGCCAACAGCCGATAATGCCGGCTAGTCCACACAACCTCAATTCATTCACAAGGCACTGCAGTAAAAACATGGCGCAATACGTATTTACGATGAACCGCGTTGGCAAGATTGTTCCGCCAAAGCGCCATATTCTCAAAGACATCTCGCTGAGCTTTTTCCCCGGTGCCAAGATCGGCGTGCTGGGCACCAATGGCTCGGGCAAGTCCACCCTGCTGAAGATCATGGCCGGCGTGGACAAGGAGATCGAAGGCGAGGCCACGCCGATGGCCAACCTGAATATCGGTTACCTGCCGCAGGAACCCCAGCTCGACCCGACCCAGACCGTGCGTGAAAGCGTCGAAGCGGGCATGGGCGCCGTGTTCACCGCCAAGGCCAGGCTGGAGGAGATTTACGCCGCCTACGGTGAACCGGATGCCGACTTCGACAAGCTGGCGACCGAGCAGGCCGAGATGGAGGCCATCATCGGCAGCGCCGGAACCGATTCCGAGCACCAGTTGGAGATCGCCGCCGACGCACTGCGCCTGCCCCCGTGGGAAGCCAAGATTGAGTTCCTGTCCGGTGGCGAGAAACGCCGCGTAGCCCTGTGCCGGCTGCTTTTGTCCAAGCCCGATATGTTGCTGCTGGACGAGCCCACCAACCACCTGGACGCGGAGTCGGTGGACTGGCTGGAGCAGTTCCTGCAGCGTTACCCCGGCACCGTGGTTGCCATCACCCATGATCGGTATTTTCTGGACAACGCGGCTGAGTGGATTCTGGAGTTGGACCGCGGTTCCGGCATCCCTTACAAAGGCAATTACAGCTCCTGGCTGGAGCAGAAGCAGGAACGGCTGGTGCTGGAGCACAAGGGCGAAGAGTCGCGTGCCAAGGCCTTGAAGAAAGAGCTGGAGTGGTCGCGCCAGAACCCCAAGGCGCGCCAGGCCAAAAGCAAGGCGCGGCTGGCCCGCTTCGAGGAGCTGTCGGACTTTGAATACCAGAAGCGCAACGAGACCAACGAAATCTTTATCCCGGTGGCCGAACGACTTGGCAACGAGGTGATCGAGTTCGTCAACGTAAGCAAGTCCTTTGGTGATCGCCTGCTGATCGACAACCTGAGCTTCAAAGTGCCGGCGGGTGCCATCGTCGGCATCATCGGCCCCAACGGCGCCGGCAAGTCCACGCTGTTTCGCATGATTGCGGGCTCGCAAAAGCCCGACAGCGGCGAAGTCAAGATAGGCTCCACGGTCAAGATGACCTTCGTGGACCAGCACCGCGACGACCTGGCCAACGAAAAAACGGTGTGGGAAGACGTGTCGGGCGGGCTCGACATCCTCAACGTGGGCAAGTTCCAGATGGCCAGCCGCGCCTACTGCGGCCGCTTCAACTTCAACGGCGCGGACCAGCAAAAGCGGGTCGGCATGTTGTCGGGCGGTGAACGCGGTCGCCTGCATCTGGCCAAGACCCTGATTGCGGGCGGCAACGTACTGATGCTGGATGAACCGTCCAATGACCTGGACGTCGAAACACTGCGTGCACTGGAAGACGCCTTGCTGGAGTTTGCCGGCTCGCTGATGGTGATCAGCCACGACCGCTGGTTCCTGGACCGTATCGCCACCCACATACTGGCGTGCGAAGGGGATAGCCAGTGGACGTTTTATAACGGAAACTACCAGGAATACGAAGCTGACAAGAAACGCCGGCTGGGAGAAGAAGGTGCCAAACCGAAACGTATGCGGTTCAAGGCGCTGAAGTAGCAAATCCTTTCGCGGGGACAACGGCTATGAAAGTGACGGAACCGGAAGAGTCGGGACGGTACACCGCGCTCTACCAGGCGACGATTGCGCAGGCCGCGGGGGGCGCCTCGGGCCTCATGGCGCGATTGGTGGCGCACGCCCGTTCGTCGCTGCGCCAAGCCGGGGACAAAACAACCGAGCGGCGCGAACAGGACAATCTGACCCATTCGCGCAGGTTGCTGAACCAGTTCGAGTCCACGCTGTGTGAGCGTTTTACCGAGGAACTTCTGACCGCTTTTGCCAGGATGGCTTCGGTGGAGCGGGCCGCGCCGGCAGCGCCGCAGGAGCTGCATTTTGACCAGCTGGCGGAGATGGATGAGTCCGCGCTGCTGCAAAGTGTGGAGACGGCGCGGGTACAACACACGGTGCAGATTGTGGCGGATTCCGCGCTGGAGGAACTCAACGGCCTGATCTGCACTCTGCTCGGCCAGCCGCTGGTGCGCCTGGAGCGCAACCCCTTGCGACCGGCCGTTTACGTAGAGGCCCTTACCGCCGCCTTGACCCACTTGCCGGTGCCCTTTGGGGTTCGCCACCAATGGATCGCCTTGATGTCCGCCGCCCTGGGGCGCGAGCTGGGTGTTTATTACCAGCAGTTGTGCACCCAGTTGCGGGAACGCGGCGTGGGCAGCGCGGGATCTCGTCCGGCCGCGCCCACCGGCATGGCGCTTGGGCCGGCCCGGCGCGAGTCCGAGCTGTTGACGCTGGAAAAACTCAGAAGCTTGCTGGCCGGAGCGCACCAGGACACGGAAGACGTGGTCGCGCGCCGCTACGCCGCCGATGCCGCCACGGGCCAGGCCGACAGCGTGTTGGAGAGCGGCGAATCCGTTCCTACCGCGTTTCGTGCCACGGTGCCGGCGGCACTGGACGCGCTCAAGGATATGAAGCAGCTCGACCAGGTCGTGCAGCGGCTGCAAGGCCGTGCCACGGCCCCCGCCCAGCCGGCTGCCGACGCGGCACAGGAATTGCGTGACCGGCTGCGCGGCTCGGCCGCCGGCCTGGACCAGGCGCTGGGGCTGGAGGTGGTGGCCATGATGGTGGACAACATCACCCATGACCAGCGCCTGCTCGGGCCGGTGCAGCGCATTGTGGCCGAGCTCGAGCCGGCGCTGCTGCAACTGGCCCTGGTGGACCCGCGTTTCTTCAGCCACAAGCAACATCCGGCACGGCGGCTGCTGCACGAGATCACACACCGCAGTATTGCCTACGAGTCGGTCGATTCACGCGGTTTCAGCGGTTTCATGGAGCCTCTGCGCGAGGCCGTGGCGCCGCTGGCGCAAGCCGTCATTGATACGGCCGATCCGTTCGACAAGGTGCTCAGCCGACTCGTGGGCCTGTGGGACGAACCAGCGGCAACCGAAAAGCGGCAGATCGCCAAGGCCGTCAAAGCCTTGCAGACGGCCGAGCAGCGCAGTGCGCTGGCCGCCACCATTGTCGAAGCCGTCCAGGCGCGCCCGGATGCGGCCCTGGTGCCTGACGCCGTGCTCGATTTCCTGTGCGGCCCCTGGGCCCAGGTGGTGGCCCACGCGCGTATTACGGACAAAAGCGGCGCCGACGACCCGGGGCAGTATGCCGAATTGATAGAGAGCCTGATGTGGAGCGCGCAGCCGCACCTGACGCGCAAGAATGTTTCCGCGTTGACGCGTCTGGTGCCGAAGCTGCTGATCCGTTTGCGCGGGGGGCTGGCCACCATCGACTACCCGACCCACAAGACAAGCGAATTCTTCGAAGTGCTGATGCGCCTGCACCAGCGTGGTTTCAAACCCGATGCGGACCCGGATGTCGCGGCGGCGCCGGCCAAACCGCGCGATGCCGCCAGTACCCTGGCGCGTCTGGCCGGCAAAAACAACACCTGGGTCGCGCCACTCGAAGCCCGTGCGTCCGGGTTTATCGATCTGTCCACCGACATGCAGCCGTTGCCGGCGCAAGTACAAGTCCAGGAGGAAGAGCTGGCCGTCGGTGTCTGGGTGGCCTTGCATGCCGAGGGTAGCTGGACCCGCACCAAACTCAGCTGGGTCAGCCCGAATGGCACCCTGATGCTTTTTACCGATGCTCTGGGCTACATGCAGACACTGACCCGGCGTTCCTGCGACCAGCTGTTTGCGACCGGGCAATTGCGCATAATTTCGGCGCATCTGGTAGAGGACGCGCTGGATGCCGTAGCCGAGTCGGCGATGCGCAACAGCGTCGATATCCGGTTCTGAGGCCTCCAGCCCTGCCGCTTCGCGTCAGGCCCCCCGAGGGGGTGCAAGAAAACTTGGGGGCGGCCCGGCGTTTTCTTGTGAGGCCCGCCCGTCAAACCGCCTGCAGTTTCTTGCGCACCATCTCGATGTGGTTGCGCAGCGCATACAGCTCATCGGCGTGCGACAGCGGCACCACCACCTTGCCCACCAGCGCTTCCATGCGGTTGATCTCGTCCACGAGGGCTGGTGCGCCGGCCGGCTCGGCCTCCATGCGGTTCTCAATGTCGCGCAGCTGCGCGTACCAGCGAAACACGCGCGAGCGGATGCGGAACTCGTACAGCGGCGGCACGATGCGCGACAGCGGCAGCAGCAGCGCGATGATGATGCCCAGTGACAGCCACATGCGCTCCAGCAGGTTGGCCAGCGAAAACGGCAGGTAACGCTGCAACAGCGGCACACCGTCGCGTATCGTGCGTTCTGCCTCCTTGGCCAGCGGGAACTCGGCGTTGGCGGCAATCGGGTACTCGTGCGAGCGGCTGAACCAGCCGGCGTTGCCGTGCAGGGTCAATGAAGCCTGGGAAAACAGTTGCAGGATCGCCGGGTGCACACCGGAGCGCGCCAGCAGCGTGGTGGTGGGCGCCACCAGGCGCACGTCCTGCGCCGGCACGTCGGCTGCCAGGTCCACCACGCCACGCGGCAGCGATACGGCGGCAAGGAACGGCAGGCGCCGCGAATAGGCCTCGTTTTGCGCGAAGTTGAGCAGCTTGACGCCGGGTGTCTGCAGCAGCATCTGCACCATCAGCGATTCGGGTGCCGACGCAAATACCAGCGCGTCCAGATCACCACCCAGGAAGGCCACCGTGGCAGCGGTCTGGTCGAGCTGCGACAGCTTGATGCCTGGCGTCTCCAGCCGGTTCAGGTCGAACAGGGAATTCATCAAGGTGGGTACACCGCTGCCGGCCGTGCCCACGTTCACGCGCAGGCCCTTGAGCTGGGTCAGGCTGGTGAGGGTATCCGACTGGGTGGCCTGCATGGCCGCGTCGGCGCGGTAGAACAGCCACACCGGCTCCAGGAACAGGCTGCCCAGTGATACCGGAGTGTTGTCGTCACCTTCCGTCACCGGTTTGGTGCCGCCTTGAACAAAACCCAGGTCAGCCTTGCCCTGCATCAGCAGTTGCAGGTTGTCGGACGAACCTTCGCTGGGCAACAGCATCACCTCGATACCGCTGGCCAGCAGCGCCTTGCGGTAGCGCACCCCGAACTCGGCATAGGCGCTTTGCGCCGGCCCGGTGGCCAGCGTGACGCGTTTGGGCGGATTCGGGTCCAGCCACCAGTAGGCCAGGCACAGCAGGGCAACGCTAAGCACCACAAAAGGTCCCACCGATACCGCCAGGTCGCGCAGGGAAAGCAGGGTGTAGCGAATGGCTTTGGGCATGGGAAGAATCGCGCGCACAGGCTTCACTTGCCGGTGCCGGACGCGCCCGTGAACGCCGGGCCCAGATCACAGGCTGCCGGCCAGGTGCTGTTGCCCGCCGTGACCGTGCGTGCCGCAAGAATGGCCCGCACCACGGCACGTGCCGTCACCTCGGCAGCCAACGTGGCCAGGCGCATCATGCCCAGCGTCTGGCCCGCCTTGCCGGTGCCCAGCGCAAACACGGTATCGCCGTCGGACATGGTGTGCACCGGGTTGATGGCACGCGCCAGTCCGTCATGCGCCACCTGCGCCAGCCGGTGCGCCTGCGCCTTGGTCAACACGGCGTCGGTGGCCACCACGGCAAGCGTGGTGTTGGTGCCGGCCAGCAAAGGGTTGGGCGTGTCGCCCGCCAGGATGGCATTGCGGATATTCAGCAGCCGTGCCCTGTCTTCGGTGCGGGCACCCGCCAGCACCTCTCCCGTGGACGGGTCCACCACGTCGCCGAGTGCATTACATGCCACCAGCGCCCCTACCGTCACGCCATCCAGCGTGATGGATGCGCTACCAATGCCGCCTTTCATGGCGCGTTCTATGCCGAACAATTTGCCCACCAGCGCGCCGGCGCCGGCTCCCGCATTGCCCTGTGCAGGGCGCGCGCGGCTGGCGGCCGCGCAGGCCGCGTAACCGGCTTGCGCGTCGGGGCGGATACGCGCATCACCTACCGGCAAATCAAATAACACGGCCGCCGGAACAATCGGCACCAGGCCGTAACGCACCGCCAGGCCGATGCCGTTTTCTTCAAGCCAGCGCATCACGCCGCCGGCCGCGTCCAGCCCCCAGGCGCTGCCACCGGCCAGCAGGATGGCGTGTACCCGGTCCACCAGGTTCGAGGGGTGCAGCAAATCGGTCTCGCGTGTTCCGGGCGCGGCGCCGCGCACATCCACGCCTGCCACGGCGCCGTCGCGCGTGATGACCACCGTACAGCCGGTGGGCCGGCGTGTGTCGGTGAAATGGCCGACTTCAATACCCAATACGTCGGTGATGGAGTCGGTACCGGCGCCCAGCGCCGCAAGACTGGACGCCAGGGCCTGCGCGGCCTGGCAAGGGGTTGGGGAGGGAGGAGAGGACATTGCGGCTTTCATTATCCACACGCACCCGGCGGCATGGTGCAGGCACGTAATGTGCTTCGCAGTAGATTGATGCCGGGTGGGGTTCCACCCCATCAAGCCATACCATCAAGACCTGGCGCAGCCACCATCCATCGATTCCCCCAACCCGCAAGGAGCATCCATGAACCGCAACGACGTTACCGAAAAAATCATCACCACCAAGGTGGCCAAAGGCATCAAGTGGGAGGCCGTGGCCAGGAAGGTCGGCCAGTCCAAGGAGTGGACCACGGCGGCCTGCCTGGGCCAGATGACCTGCACGCCCGAACAGGCCAGGGTCATAGGCAAGTTATTCGGTCTGGGCAGCGAGGAGCAGAAGTGGCTGCAGGTCGTGCCCTACAAAGGCTCGCTGCCCACGCCCGTGCCCACCGATCCGCTGATCTACCGCTGGTACGAAATTGTGAGCGTGTACGGCACCACCATCAAGGAGCTGATCCACGAGGAGTTTGGCGACGGCATTATGAGCGCCATCGACTTCAGCATGGACATCGCCCGCGAACCCGACCCCAAGGGCGACCGCGTGCGTGTGGTGTTGTCGGGCAAGTTCCTGCCCTACAAAACCTATTGAATTGCCGCGCGGCGGCGTAGCTACTTGAACGCGAGCACCAGCACGCCGCCCGCCACCATGGCGATGCCGGCCCATTCGCGCGGGTCAGGCCGTTCGCCCAGGAACGCGAACGCGAACACCGCAACCAGTACCAGGCTGAGTTTGTCGATCGGTGCAACCTTGGAGGCTTCGCCGATCTGCAGCGCACGAAAGTAACACACCCAGGACGCACCCGTGGCCAGGCCCGACAGCGTGAGAAAGAGCCATGTCCTGGGCGGCAGGTCAAGCGGATTGCTCCACTTACCGGCAAACCACACAAAGGCCGACAACACCACGATGATGATGGCCGTGCGCA
The DNA here is from genome assembly GCA_031367285.1 of Betaproteobacteria bacterium. GTDB lineage: Bacteria > Pseudomonadota > Gammaproteobacteria > Burkholderiales > Burkholderiaceae_C > CAISIP01. The sequence goes on from JANLPN010000114.1 coordinate 14,071, forward strand.
CCAGCGTGGCCAGGTCCGAGTCGATGCCCTGGATGCCGATCTTGGCAAAGATGGCAGTGAGCGCCGCAAACACGGCGGACAACAGCGCCCAGTAGACCCAGGAGGAGGAGGTGGTCATGGCATTGCCCTGTATGGAGTTGCTTGCCGGATGGTACCCGTGCCGGTACCGGGTCGCTGTGGGTGCCCGTCGTGAAGCGCTGCGTACAATCGCGCCGCCGCCACGCACCGCCATCAGGCGCGGCACAGGGGTAACAAGCATGAGAATGACCACGCTCGCCGACGCATGTCCATCAAGCCAAAACCGCTGGAGCCGGGTGGGATGAGTTCCATCAAGCCCAAGGGCACGCTGGCGCAAATTCCCTCCGGCGTCTGGGTACTGGGATTTGTCAGCATGTTGATGGATATCTCGTCCGAGATGGTTCACAGCCTGTTGCCGCTCTTCATGATGACGACACTTGGCGCCAGCGTATTCGTTATCGGACTGATCGAAGGCCTTGCCGAGTCTGTCGCATTGATCGTCAAGGTGTTCTCCGGTGCGCTGAGCGACTACCTCGGCAAGCGCAAGGCGCTTGCGGTATTCGGATACGCGCTGGGTGCGCTCACCAAACCACTTTTCGCATTGGCACCCACCATTGGAATCGTCGTGACCGCCCGACTGCTTGACCGTGTCGGCAAAGGCGTGCGTGGCGCACCCCGCGATGCGCTGGTCGCCGATATCAGCCCGCCTGAAGTGCGCGGGGCGGCATTCGGTCTGCGCCAGTCGCTCGACACCGTAGGTGCATTTCTCGGGCCGCTGCTGGCGGTGGGTTTGATGCTGGCATGGGCGAATGATTTCCGGGCGGTGTTCTGGGTAGCCGTAATTCCGGGTGCGCTAGCCGTAGCGCTGCTGGTGTTCGGCGTGCGTGAACCGGAACGCCACGAAGGCGAAAAGCGGGTGAACCCGATTCGCCGCGAGAACCTGGCGCGACTGGGCAAATCGTACTGGTGGGTAGTGGGCCTTGGAGCGGCCTTTACGCTGGCGCGCTTCAGCGAGGCCTTTCTGGTGCTGCGTGCACAGCAAGGTGGCATACCTGTTGCCCTGGTACCGCTGGTCATGGTGGCGATGAATCTGATTTACGCGGCATCGGCCTACCCGTTCGGAAAACTGTCCGACCGCATGAGCCATGGGAAGCTGCTGGCCCTCGGCCTGTTGGTGCTGATCGCGGCGGACCTGGTCATTGCAAGCAACCAGCACTGGAGTTTTCTGTTGGCCGGTGCCGCGTTGTGGGGCGTTCATATGGGCATGACGCAGGGCTTGCTGGCGACCATGGTTGCGGATACGGCGCCTGAAGACCTGCGCGGAACCGCCTATGGCTTTTTTAACCTGGTGAGCGGTATGGCCATGTTGATCGCAAGCGCCTTGGCGGGCTTTCTTTGGGACCGGCTTGGCGCATCGTTCACCTTTTATGCGGGCGCCGTTTTCTGCGTGGTGACACTGATTGGGCTGTCTATCCGGGTGAGCGGGGAGACGACGCCAGCATGATGCGCCGATGGCGCGTAGAGGGTCGGTCGAATGTCTGCGTCTAACCTCGGCGCGGTCTTGCCATAACACCGCCACGGCGTCGTCGCTGAAGATGATGTTGTCCTGTGGGTAACCTTTGCGGAATTTCTTGACGACCTCCTGGTCCAGGTCGTCGTCGGCGTCCTTGGCCTCCCAGTAACCCAGGGGCATGCGCAGCTCGTGCAGCAACGCGCCGTCCACCGTGATATTGGTTTTGGTGGCGGTCTTGAGCGGGTATTCGGCCAGGAAGTCCAGGTCGTGTTGCTTGCCCAAGTTCTTGAGCAGGTCTTTGAAAGCCTCGCGCACCATGGTCTCGCGATTGCTGCCGCTGACCCGGCGGATGCGGTCGAGCTGCTTGAGGTAGTCGTTGATCAGCAGTTGGCTCATGGCATGGTGGTCGGTTCAGGGGCGTCTTAACGGCCTGGCGCGGCGGGTCTTGGGGCAACCCCGGCGCTGCCTCGAAACGGATTGTTCCTTGCGCGCTGTATACTGAAAATTGCTCCGGGGTGCACGAAGTGCTGAGATGGCGTCAAGCCGAACCCGACGAACTTGATCCGGTTAATGCCGGCGGAAGAAGAGCCGATTGGGTCCTTGCAGGTGGTTGTGGCGACAAGCTTTGACACTCCAGCACAGGTGTACTTTCCGGAGCAAACAACTGTCCACCGGAAAGGATGACCCGATGAATGCTCCCGACAAGCTCGACCCAGAGAAGTTCGCCTCTCTACTGGCGCTGGCGCGCCAACCCTTCCCAGCCTCGAAAAAGGTTTACCTGCATGGCGATTTGCACACCGGCTTGCGCGTGCCGATGCGCGAAGTCACGCAGACCAATGGCGAAACGATAGCCCTGTACGATACCTCGGGCCCTTACAGCGACGAGGGAGCGGAGATCGACGTGCGAAGAGGCTTGGTGCCGCTGCGCGCGGACTGGATCGCGGCACGTGGCGACACTGAGGCCTATACCGGCCGGGCTCCCCAGGCGCTGGACGAAGGCACCAGACACGAAGAACGCGAAACCGAAAGGCTGGCGATCTTGCGCCGCGAAGCCGCCACCCTGCAACGTAACCCGCGCCGAGCCAAGGCCGGCTCCAACGTAACGCAGATGCACTATGCGCGGCGCGGTATCGTCACGCCCGAGATGGAGTTCGTGGCGATCCGCGAGAATGGTAAACGCGAGTGGATGGCCCAGTATCTGGCCGACCCGCAGCGTGAACTGCGCTTGCGCGGCAACCCGATGGGAGCGCAGCTCCCGCGTATCGTCACACCCGAATTCGTGCGCGACGAGGTGGCACGCGGGCGCGCCATCATTCCCGCCAACATCAACCACCCGGAGATCGAGCCGATGGTGATCGGCCGCAACTTCCTGGTCAAGATCAACGCCAATATCGGCAATTCGGCCGTGACGTCCAGCATCGACGAAGAGGTGGAAAAGCTGGTGTGGGCGATCCGCTGGGGCGCCGACAACGTGATGGATCTGTCCACCGGCAGGAATATCCACACCACACGCGACTGGATCGTGCGCAACTCGCCGGTGCCAATCGGCACGGTGCCGATCTACCAGGCACTTGAGAAGGTGGGGGGCGTGGCCGAAGACCTGAGCTGGGAAATTTTCCGCGATACGCTGATCGAGCAGGCCGAGCAGGGCGTCGACTACTTCACCATCCACGCCGGCGTACGTCTGGCTTTCATCCACCTGACTGCCAATCGGCGTACCGGCATCGTTTCGCGTGGCGGCTCCATCATGGCCAAATGGTGCATTTCGCATCACAAGGAAAGCTTCCTCTACACGCACTTTGAAGACATCTGCGACATCATGAAGGCCTATGATGTGAGCTTCTCGCTCGGCGACGGCCTGCGTCCAGGCTCGGGCGCCGACGCCAATGACGAAGCCCAGTTCGCCGAGTTGCGCACGCTGGGAGAACTCACGAAGACGGCCTGGAAGCACGATGTCCAGACCATGGTGGAAGGGCCTGGCCATGTGCCCATGCACCTGATCCAGGCCAATATGCAGGAGCAGCTCAGGCACTGCCACGAGGCGCCGTTCTACACGCTAGGGCCGCTGACGATCGACATCGCGCCAGGTTACGACCACATCAGCAGCGCCATCGGCGCGGCGATGATAGGCTGGTACGGCACCGCGATGCTGTGTTATGTGACCCCCAAGGAACACCTTGGCCTGCCCGACCGCGACGATGTAAAGGCGGGCATCGTGGCCTACAAGATCGCCGCGCATGCGGCTGACATTGCCAAGGGTCACCCGACTGCGCGGGCGCGCGACGACGCGTTGTCCAAGGCGCGCTTCGAGTTCCGTTGGCATGACCAGTTCAACTTGAGCCTGGATCCCGACACGGCGCGTGATTTTCACGACGAGACTTTGCCCAAGGACTCCAGCAAGGAAGCCCACTTCTGTTCGATGTGCGGGCCAAAATTTTGCTCCATGAAGATCACGCAGGAGGTGCGCGAATATGCAGCCGCAAGAGGCTTGAGCGAGGACGCTGCGCTGGCGCAAGGCCTGAACGACAAATCCGCCGAGTTCAGGCTCGCTGGCGGCGAGATCTACATCCCGATCCTGAGCGCGTCTTCAGAAGCTGCCTGAGCCATGGCCGGGTTGCAAATCGGTATCGCGGGTGCCGGGCTGCTTGGCCGTCTGCTGGCCTGGGGGCTGTCGGGCCTCGGCCATGCGGTCACCGTGTTCGATCCGGCCGCGGGTCCGGATGACCGCACGCATGCCGCGGGCTGGACTGCCGCCGGCATGCTCAGCCCCTGGGCCGAATTGGAATCCGCAAATCGCGCCATAGCTGAACTTGGTGTACGTTCAATCGCGCTATGGGCCGATGTGGTGAGCGCGTTGCCTCAGGCGGTGTATTTCCGGCGCGACGGCAGCTTGATGCTGGCGCACAGCGGTGACCTGGGTGCGGCACGGCGATTGATCCATATGCTGCAGTCCAGGATGCCGGCAGGGCAGATGCCCCGCGCATTGGACGCGGATGAATTGCGTGAACTGGAACCTTCGGTACATGGGCCGACAAATGCCTGGCTGCTCGCTGGCGAGGGACAGATCCACACGGTGCAGGCTATGCAGGCTTTGGCCGAGAGCGCTGCGCAACGCGGCGTGTGTTGGCGCTGGGGGCATACAGTGCGCGAGTTGGCGCCAGGGTGTATCGACTGCAATCGTTTTGATCGGGTGTTCGACGTTCGCGGCGTGGGCGCGCGGGCCGATATCCCGGTACGTGGAGTGCGGGGGGAGATTGCCTGGCTGCATGCGCACGGCCTGGTGTTGCGGCGTCCATTGCGCCTGTTGCACCCGCGTTGGCGCGTCTATCTGGTGCCCAGGCCCGGCGACATTGTGGTGGTGGGCGCCAGCGAGATCGAGTCGGAAGACCGCTCGCCGATCTCGGTACGCACGATGCTGGGCCTGCTCAGTGCCGCACACAGCGTATTGCCCGAACTGGCCGAGGCCCGTGTCGTACATACGGAAACCAATTTGCGCCCCGCGCTGCCCGACAACCTTCCCATGGTGGAAACACGGGATGGGCTGACGAGGATCAACGGCCTGTTCCGCCATGGCTGGCTGATTGCCCCGGCGCTGGTCGAAGACGTCTTGCGGCAGGCTGGGCTTGGGTGTTTAACGGTACCCGATTTGCACAAGGAATTCGCGATATGACCGAACCGGACGACAACATCCAATTTACGGTGGACGTGACCGTCAATGGACAGGAACATAGCTTCCCCGCCTTCAGCACCATGGCGGATCTGGTCGAGCGACTAGAGCGCGTTCCCGACAGCATTGCAACGGCGGTAAACGGCGAGTTCATCGTGCGTAGCCAGCGCAGCGCGTATACCCTGTGTTTTGGCGACCAGGTGGATCTGTTTCAACCGATCGTGGGAGGTTGATGTGGAGTCGCCCAATGAATTCACACTGGCCGACGTGCCTCTCCAAAGCCGCTTCCTGATGGGAACTGCTGGCCACCCTTCACCGGAGGTTTTGCGCGCCGCTATCGCGGCCTCGGGTGCGCAGGTGCTAACCGTGGGCCTCAAACGACAACTGGCCACCGGCGCGGGAGACAATGGCTTCATAGAAATCATCCGTGCAAGCGGTGTACGCCTGCTGCCCAATACCGCGGGATGCCGTACCGCCCGCGAGGCAATTGCGCTGGCCCATATGGCGCGCGAGTTGCTCGGCACGCACTGGGTCAAGCTTGAAGTGGTAGGCGACGAACACACCTTGCAACCCGATCCCTGGGAATTGACCGTCGCGGCAAAGCAATTGGTCAGGGATGGGTTTGAGGTGTTTCCTTATTGCACCGACGACCTGGTGAGTGCACAACGCCTGGTTGACGCCGGTTGTCGCATCCTGATGCCCTGGGGGGCGCCCATCGGCTCGGGCCAGGGACTTCTCAACCCCTGGGCGCTGCGCACTTTGCGTGCCCGGCTGCCCGCCTTAACGCTGATTGTGGACGCGGGCATCGGCGCACCGTCACATGCGGTGCAGGCGATGGAATTGGGTTTCGATGCCGTGTTGCTGAACTCCGCCATTGCGCAGGCGACCGATCCGGTCGGCATGGCTCGCGCATTTGGTCTAGCCGTGAAAGCCGGTCGCCTGGGTTATTTGTCGGGGCTGCTGGCGCCACAGGATATGGCGGTCGCCTCAACTCCGGTCGGCGGGCGGCCGTTCCAATTGTGAGCAGGGTATGGGGCACCTAAACCGTCCAGTAGTCTGGAGCATCGCCGGCTCCGATAGCGGCGCGGGCGCGGGGATGCAAGCGGACTTGCGTGCATTCGATACCTTCGACGTGCACGGGTGTACCGCAGTTGCCGCGATAACCGCGCAGAACTCGGTGCACGTACTGCACGCAGCGCCGGTGGCCACCGAACTGCTGGATGCGCAACTCGCGGCCCTGGCCGACGATCTGCCGCCCCACGCAATCAAGACTGGCCTGCTCGGCAGCGTGGAAAACGTGCGTTGCGTCGCCAGATGGGTGGATCGGTTGCGGCGCGTTCACCCGGTGGCTTTGGTGGTAGACCCGGTATGGCGCGCCTCTACCGGTGCCGATCTCAGCAGCGCAGCACTACGCGGAGCAATTCTTGCTGAACTGCTGCCGCGCGCTACGGTTGTCACCCCCAACCGCGCAGAAGCGGCATGGCTGCTCGACTGGGACGCAGGGGCGTTGCACACACCTTCGGTTGTGGCACGGGCGGCGACCGCGCTGCGTGGGCGGGGACCCAAGGCAGTGGTCATCACCGGTGGCGACGCCGGTGGTCACCGTTCGCTGGACTACCTGGACGCGCCGGAGGCGAACGGATGGCTGAGCCTTCCGCGGGTTGAAACAACGCATAACCATGGCAGCGGATGCGTATTCGCTGCCTCGCTGGCAGCGGCCCTCGCACTGGGCTTTTGCGCATCGGACGCGACGGCAATTGCAAAGATGAGCGCGACGAACGCACTGACCCACGCGTGGGGGGCGGGTCGCGGAGCCGGCGCCGTGCGGCCTCAGCGCGGCTTTGGCTTACTACCGGAGTTGTTGCCCTCGTTGCACTCCGCTCCGCAAGTCTCGAGCCTGGCGTTTCCCGCGCTTTGTGATCGGAACCTGGGCCTGTATGCCGTGGTTGACAGCGCGAACTGGGTCGAGCGGGTGTTGGCAGCGGGCGTGCGCACCGTGCAGTTGCGCATCAAAGACGGGGCACACCAGAACCTCTCGCGTGAAGTCGTGCGCAGTGTCCAGGCGGCGCGCGCCGCGCAGGCGCAATTGTTCATCAACGACCACTGGAAACTGGCGATCGAGCACGGCGCCTATGGCGTTCACCTGGGACAGGAAGACCTGCTTGCCGCCGATATGGATGCCATACGCGGCGCCGGCCTGCGCCTGGGTTTAAGCACCCACAGCTACTGGGAGGTGTGTCGCGCCCATGCCTGGATGCCCAGTTATATTGCCTGTGGCCCGATCCACGCCACTACCACCAAGGAAATGCCCTGGTGGCCCCAGGGCGCGGACAATTTGGCTTATTGGTGCAGGGTACTGAGTGAACCGGTGGTTGCCATCGCTGGAATGGATGCGGAGCGCGGCGCAGAAGCCATACGCTGCGGAGCGGCAGGTGTTGCGGTGCTCCGCGGCATCCTGCAGGCCAGTGACCCCGTGCGGGCTATCCGCGATTTCATGGCTGCGATAGGCCAGTCGTCGTTGGAGCAGCGATTGCCGGGGCCGGAACTGCCCCGAAGCACCTATCCCGGTCCTATAGCTCCGATGCCGAGCTGTTTAAGGTAGTCGTTGATCAGGAATTGGCCCATGGCTGGCAGGCCAGGGCTCCGTCAAATTGGTGATGCGGCATCTTAACGGTCCCCGTGGTCTTCACCAACGATCAATGCAATCCTTTTTCCTGTCTTCGGAACATGTGTAATTTGCGCCAGAAATTAACGACAGTGTTATGCTCAAACCACACCCATCATGTTTGCCCTTCGCCGCACCCGATTGACCACAACGCTGCTTGCGCTGATCAGCCTGCTGTTCATGCAGTTGGCGGTGGCAAGCTACGTTTGTCCTGGTGCGGTGGCAAAACTTGCCGAAGCCGCTGCAATGGCGGAGGCCGGTACGCCCTGTGCCGGCTCCATGGCCCTGAACATGGACGATGCGCAACCAAATTTGTGCCAGGCGCATTGCCAGGCTGATCAGCAATCCGCCGACACCTACCAGTTGCCATCGTTGGTGACTCTTGCCGTTTTCCTGCCGGCATATCCTCCCTCCGTGGCCGCCCCCGTGCCTGTGGGGCCGGCACTTCAAACGCCGCTGCTCCGGCGTTCCACGGCCCCTCCGCTGGCCGTGCGCAACTGCTGCTTTCGTATTTGACCTCCCCGACCGTTTAGCTCCTGCCTGACGCATTTCTGGTGCGCCAGGCAGGCCGATATCCGCGTCACGGAGGTTGTATGTCGTTACCGTTTTCCATTTGCCGGGCCACCCTGGCCGCCCTTATTTTTGCCACCGTATCGCCTTCATGGGCGGCCGATCTTCTGACGCTCGATGAAGCGCAGCGTGTCGCGCTGCTGCGTTCCCGGCAACTCGTCGCCGATTCGGCGCTTGCAAGTGCGGCCCGCGAGCAGGCGGTGGCCGCCGGGCAACTGCCGGACCCGGTGCTCAAGTTCGGGGTCAACAACCTGCCCATTAACGGAGCGGACCGGTTTAGCCTGACGCGCGACTTCATGACCATGCGCTCGGTTGGCGTGATGCAGGAGATTACGCGTGCCGACAAACGCAAGACCCGGGCCGGGCGCTTCGAGCGCGAGGCGGAAGCGGCCGAGGCCGGCCGCGCGGTGACACTGACCAACCTGCGGCGCGATACCGCGCTGGCCTGGCTGGACCGCTATTACCAGGAGCGCATGGGTGACGTTTTGCTTGCACAACGCGTTGAGGCCAGCCTGCAAATCGAGGCAGCGGACGCCGCCTACCGTGGTGGGCGCGGCGCGCAGGCCGACCTGTTTGCCGCACGTTCCGCCGTCGCGCAGATCGACGACCGCATACGCAAGAATGAGAGTCAAGTCGCCATGTCGATGACGAGACTCGCGCGTTGGGTTGGCGATGGCGCCAGCCAGCGCCTTGGCGAGCCACCCGATACCGCCGTGGTCCGCCTCAATGCCGGCAGCCTGGAGACCGGGCTCGAACACCACCCGCAACTCGCGTTCATGGCCAGGCAAGAAGCGGTTGCGCGCGCCGAGGTCGAGCTGGCGCAAAGCAATAAGCGGGCGGACTGGAGCGTGGAGCTGATGTTCAGCCAACGCGGCCCGGCGTACTCGAACATGGCATCACTGAATGTCTCGATTCCGCTGCAATGGGATCAGAAGAACCGGCAGGACCGGGACGTCGCGGCCAAGCTGGCGCTGGCGGAACAGATACATGCGCAGCGTGAGGAGGCCAGTCGGGAACACGTCGCCCAGGCGCGCGCTTGGTTGCTGGAGTGGCAGGGCAATCGCGGCCGGCTGGCAAATTTTGATAAGGCCCTGATTCCACTGGCTGCCGAACGCACCCGCGCTGCCTTGGCTTCGTACCGTGGCGGCGGTGGCCCTTTGAGTGCGGTACTGGAGGCGCGGCGCATGGAGATCGACGTGCGCATGGACCGCTTGCGTCTGGAGATGGAGATCGCCGGCCTGTGGGCCCAACTTAACTACCTGATTCCCGCGGAGCACGATGTCACCGCGCTGGATCGCTCCCCTGCAGATACGGAGAAATCACCATGAAACTCAAAACATCGCTGATCAGCCTGGTCGTCATTGGTGTAGTCGTTGCGGCTGGCTACGGCCTGTACACCGTGGGCATGCAGCGTGGCATGGGGATGGCCGCCACGCCAAGTGCAGGCAATGCCCCGAACAACGAATCCGGCGAGGACGCGACCCGGCGCCATATTGCCGCGGGTATCAAGGCCGGCGACGTTGACCCTTCGACCGGAAGGAAGATCCTTTACTACTACGACCCGATGGTGCCCGGCAACAAGTTCGACAAGCCGGCCAAATCGCCGTTCATGGACATGATGCTGTCGCCGGTCTATGCCGACTCCGACGGCGATCAGGGTAAGGTGACGGTGAGCGCGCGTATCCAGCAGAACCTGGGTGTGCGCACGGCGGCGGTGACCGAAGGCAGCTTGTCGCCCGAGGTGGCTGCCGTGGGCAACATAGCGTTCAACGAGCGCGACCAGGTGATCGTGCAGGCGCGGGCGACCGGTTATGTCGAGCGCCTGTATGTGCGTGCCACGCTTGATCGGGTAGGCAAAGGGCAAGCCCTCGCGGAACTGTATGTGCCGGACTGGATTGCCGCACAGGAAGAGTTTCTGTCGGTTAGGCGCATGCAGGGAACCGATTTGGCGGCGCTGGTCGACGGCGCACGCCAGCGCATGCGGCAGGTCGGCATGAGCGTAGCGCAGATCAAGCTGGTCGAGGACACGGCAATGAGTCAGCCGCGCATGACTTTGACGGCGCCGATTGGCGGGGTGGTCACCGAACTGATGGTGCGCGAGGGAATGACCGTTATGGCGGGTGCCACTTTGTTCCGCATCAACGGCATTGCCACGGTGTGGGCCAACGCCGAAGTGCCCGAGAGCCAGGTCATGCTGGTGAGGCCCGGCACAAGGGTTCAGGCCAGCAGCCCGGCCGTGCCGGGTGCGACGTTCGACGGGAGGGTGCAGGCCATCGTGCCGGAAGTCAACCCGGTCACCCGCACGCTCAAGGCACGGCTTGAACTGGCCAACCCGAAAGGCGTACTGGTGCCGGGCATGTTCGTGCAGATGCAGTTCATGGACGTGCGTGCCGAGCGCGCGCTGCTGGTGCCCACCGAAGCCATTATCCAGACCGGCAAACGCACCGTTGTCATGCTGGCCGAGGACAACGGCCGTTTCCGCCCGGTCGATGTCCAGATCGGCATCGAGAGCGCAGGCCAGACCGAAGTAAAGCGCGGCCTGCAGGCCGGCCAGCGCGTGGTTGTGTCGTCACAGTTCCTGATCGACTCGGAGGCCAGCCTGAAAGGGGTCGAAGCCCGGCTCAACGTCGAGCCCAAGCCCGGCGTGGCCAGCACCGCGACGCGTTACGAGAGTGAAGCCAGAGTGGAGAGCATCGGTCGGGACGGAGTCACGCTGTCGCACGGGCCAATCCCACCCTTGAAATGGGGGGCGATGACGATGGACTTCAAGCTGCCGCCAACCGGTGCGCCGCGTGGCATAGCGGCGGGTGACACGGTGAGCTTCGAGTTCTACATCGACGCCGACAAGCAGCCGCAAGTCACGCGCATGACCTTGATGGCTCCGGCACCCAATGCACCCGCGGCCTCGGCGGGCAAGCCATGATCGCCAAACTGATCCGGTGGTCCATCACCAACCGCTTCCTGGTACTGCTGGCCACGCTGATGGTCAGCGCCTGGGGCGTGTACGCGGTATTCAGGACACCGCTCGATGCGCTGCCCGACTTGTCCGACGTGCAGGTGATCATCCGTACCACCTATCCCGGCCAGGCGCCGCGTATTGTCGAGAATCAGATCACCTACCCGCTGACGACCACCATGCTGTCGGTGCCGGGCGCGAAGACCGTGCGCGGGTATTCGTTCTTCGGCGACTCGTTCGTGTACGTGTTGTTCGAAGACGGCACCGACTTGTACTGGGCGCGTTCCCGGGTTCTGGAATACCTCAACCAGGTGCAGTCGCGCCTGCCGCCTGGCGCAAAAGCAACGCTGGGGCCCGATGCGACGGGTGTGGGCTGGATTTACCAATATTCGCTGGTGGACCGCGGCGGGACACAGGATGCGGGCCAGTTGCGTGCCTTGCAGGACTGGTTCCTGAAGTACGAGCTCAAGACCGTGCCCAACGTCGCCGAGGTAGCCTCCATCGGTGGCATGGTGCGCCAGTACCAGATACTGCTCGACCCGGACAAACTCGCGGCCTACGGCATCGCGCACACCAAGGTGGTGGAGGCGATCCAGAAGTCCAACCAGGAGGCGGGCGGATCAGTGCTCGAATTGGGCGAAGCCGAATACGTGGTGCGCGTGTCGGGTTACCTGCAGTCGCTGGACGACTTTCGCAAGGTGCCGCTAAAAAGCACTGAGGCAGGGGTCTCGGTGCGCCTGGGCGATGTGGCGCGTATCCAGATTGGGCCAGAGATGCGGCGCGGCATCGGCGAGCTGGACGGTGCGGGCGAGGCTACCGGCGGCGTGATCGTGATGCGTTCGGGCAAGAACGCCCTGGAGACTATCCGCATGGTCAAGGAGAAGCTCAGGACCCTGCAGGCCAGCCTGCCCAAGGGCGTGGAGATAGTGCCGACCTACGATCGCTCGGGCTTGATTGAGCGGTCGGTGGAGAACCTGGGCCGCAAGCTGCTCGAAGAGTTCGCCGTGGTGGCGGTGGTGTGTTTCATCTTCCTGTTCCACCTTCGCTCGGCGTTCGTGGCTATCGTCTCGCTGCCGTTGGGTATCCTGGCCGCGTTCATCGTGATGCACTACCAGGGCGTGAACGCCAACATCATGTCCCTGGGCGGCATCGCCATCGCCATCGGTGCGATGGTCGACGCGGCGGTGGTGATGATTGAAAACGCGCACAAGCATCTGGAGCGCTGGAGCCACGAGCATCCCGCCAAAAAGCTGGAAGGCGAGGCGCGCTGGAAGGTGATTGGCGATTCGGCTGCCGAGGTCGGTCCGGCGCTCTTTTTCTCGCTGCTGATAATCACGCTGTCTTTCATTCCGGTATTCACGCTGGAGGCGCAGGAGGGGCGACTGTTTTCGCCGCTGGCATTTACCAAGACCTATGCCATGGCGGCCGCGGCAGGTCTGTCGGCAACGCTGATCCCGGTGCTGATGGGTTACCTGATTCGTGGCCGCATACCGCACGAGAAGGCCAACCCGCTGAACCGCTTGCTGATAGCGGCCTATCGGCCCCTGCTGAACCTGGTGTTGCGCGGACCGAAAACCACACTGGTGGTTGCCGCGGTGGCCCTGGTATTGAGCCTGTGGCCACTGCAGCACATCGGCGGCGAGTTCATGCCCCGCCTTGATGAGGGAGACCTGTTGTACATGCCATCCGCGCTGCCTGGCTTGAGTGCCGGCAAGGCAGCCGAGCTGTTGCAACAGACCGACCGGCTGATCAAGACCGTGCCCGAGGTCGTCAGCGTTTACGGCAAGGCGGGCCGCGCCGAAACCGCGACCGACCCGGCGCCGCTGGAGATGTTCGAGACCACCATCCAGTTCAAGCCGCGCGAGCAGTGGCGGCCTGGGATGACGCAGGACAAGCTGGTCGAAGAGCTGGACGCAATAGTCAAGGTGCCGGGCCTGTCCAATATCTGGGTGCCGCCGATCCGCAACCGCATCGACATGCTGGCTACCGGTATCAAGAGCCCGGTAGGGGTCAAAGTCGCGGGCAGCGACCTTGCGACCATTGACCGTTTGACGGGCGAGATCGAGCGCGTGCTGAAGGATGTGCCCGGCGTAAGCAGTGCTTTGGCGGAGCGCCTTACCGGCGGGCGTTACGTGGACGTGACTATCAACCGCGACGCGGCGGCGCGCTTCGGCTTGAACATCGCCGACGTGCAATCGGTCATCACGTCGGCGGTGGGTGGAGACAACATCGGCGAAACGGTGGAGGGCTTGCAGCGTTTCCCGATCAACCTGCGTTATCCACGCGAGACGCGCGACTCGCTGGAGAAGCTGCGCGCCTTGCCCATCGTCACCGAGCGTGGCACCCGGCTCGTGTTGTCGGACGTGGCCAACCTGCGCATTACCGACGGCCCACCGATGCTGCGCAGTGAAAATTCCCGGCTGTCCGGATGGGTCTACGTGGACATCCGGGGCCGCGACTTGCGCTCAGCGGTAAAGGACATGCAGCGTGTGGTCGGCGAGAACGTACAGCTACCGCCGGGTTATACGGTCTCGTGGTCCGGGCAGTTCGAGTTTCTGGAGCGCGCCACGGCCAAGCTGAAGGTGGTGGTGCCGTTTACGCTGATGATCATCTTTGTGTTGCTCTACCTGACCTTCGGACGATTCGACGAGGCGTTGCTGATCATGGCGACATTGCCATTCGCGCTGGTTGGCGGCATCTGGCTGCTCTATTTGCTGAGCTACAACTTGTCGGTGGCCGGCGCGGTAGGTTTTATTGCGCTGGCCGGCGTGTCGGCCGAGTTCGGTGTCATCATGCTGCTGTACCTCAAACAGGCTTGGGACGCCCGCGTCACGCAGGGCAAGACCGGCCCCGACGACTTGCTCGATGCCATCCGCGAAGGTGCGGTGCTGCGCGTGCGGCCCAAGGCGATGACCGTGGCTGTAATCCTTGGGGGCCTGCTGCCCATCATGTGGGGAACGGGCACCGGCTCCGAGGTCATGCAGCGTATTGCCGCGCCCATGGTCGGCGGGATGATTACCGCGCCGCTGCTGTCGATGTTCGTAATTCCGGCTGTCTACCTGCTGATGCGGCGGCGCGCGGGTGGACCACGACAGGCAACCACGCTGTCCGCGGTATCGGCCTAACATCGGGCAGGAGATCGACATGGACATACTTGCACATGCACTGTGGGCGGGAGCAGGCGTTGTGGCCTTGAGGCGACGCCTGCCGCTCGCCCCGCGTGCGCTGGTGTTGACGGTTGCGCTGGCGGTGCTGCCCGACATACCGCATTTGCTGCCTCTGGTGGCCTGGTCGATTTTTGGGGACGGTAGCCTCGCGGCCGTGCAAGCGTATGCGGTCGCCGTTCCGGGCCAGGAGCCGCTCGTGGCGCCGGGTATCGAACTCTGGTCGCACCACTTGCACTGCATTTTTCACAGTGCGGTCATCGCAAGCCTGGTTACAGCGATATCGTGGATTTATTTGCGAACACTGTGGATTCCCCTGCTTGGCTGGTGGTCACACATCCTGATCGACGTCCTGACACATTCCGCTGACTATTACCCGTCTCCGGTGTTGTATCCGTTTACCCGCCTGGGCTTCGACGGCATCGCCTGGAACAGGCCATGGTTCCTGGTGCTCAACTATGTTTCCCTGCTGGCGGCTTACCTGTGGCTGTGGCGTAGCCGCAGGACAGATTCGAGACCCTGACTCCGATCTTGGAGAAATTTCAATGCCGGTGGCCAGCGCCGGCGTCTCCCGCAAGATGCGGAGGTAACGCGGCAGATCGGTGAGCGAGGCCGGTTCGCATGTTGCGCGCTGGTCAGACAAGGCAAATACTGCTTGACCCTGATGTAGCTACAAGGTTTCCAATCAGGCCATGAGACTCGAAAACACACCTTCTCCCGACCTTGATAGCTGCTGCGCGCCAACCGCCGACGCCCAACCCGCCGCTTCGACCGAGCGTAAAACTGGCATCGCAAACACCGGGGCCCAGCTATTTCGCATTGCCACCATGGATTGCAGCGCGGAAGAATCCGACATCCGCCGTGCGTTGGAGCCGATCCCTGATATCCGTTCCCTCGGCTTTCAGCTCGGCGCACGCACCCTGCGGATCGACGCCAGCGACGATGCCCTCCAGCAGGCCCTGGACGCCATCCGCAAGGCGGGGTTCGATCCACAACCGGTTCAGCCGGGTACGGCTCCAGCGCAAGGGCACGAGGGGCATGACCACGACCACGATCATGATCATGGATTCAGCGGCGGTATTTCCCGCCTGGCCATTGCGCTCTTGATGGCCACCACGGCCGAAGCAGTCTCATTTTTTGCGCCCAATACCCTGGTCTGGAAGGGTATCGGAATGGCCGTTGCCGCCTTCGCCATCTGGCTGGCCGGTATCGACACCTACAAGAAGGGCATGGCAGCGCTGTTCCGGGCCAAACTCAATATCAACGCCCTGATGTCCGTTGCCGTGACCGGCGCCTTTGTAATTGGCCAATGGCCGGAGGCCGCCATGGTGATGGCCTTGTACGCGATTGCCGAACTGATTGAAGCCAAGGCAGTTGACCGCGCACGTAACGCGATCAAGGGCCTGCTGGCGTTGGCGCCGGAACAGGCGCTCGTACTGGCCGCCGATGGCGCCTGGACATCGGTACCGGCGGCCCAGGTGGCCATCGGAGCCGTGTTGCGCATCAAGCCGGGCGAGCGCGTTCCACTGGATGGCACGATCACCAAAGGCAACGGTGCCGTCAACCAGGCTCCGATCACCGGCGAAAGCATCCCGGTGGATAAGGCGCCCGGAGACCCCGTGTTTGCCGGCACCATCAATGAGACCGGCGAACTTGAAATACGCGTTAGCGCGGCCGCCGGCAACACCACGCTCGCACGCATTATTCTTGCGGTGGAGCAGGCCCAGGGCACGCGCGCGCCGACACAACGCTTCGTGGACAAATTTGCGGCCATCTACACGCCTGCCGTGTTTGCCATTGCCATCGCGGTCGCCGTTCTGACGCCTCTTTTGATGGGCCTCAGCTGGTTGGATGCGATCTACAAGGCCTTGGTGCTTCTGGTCATTGCCTGCCCCTGCGCACTGGTCATCTCAACACCCGTCACGGTGGTAAGTGGCCTGTCTACAGCGGCGCGCCGGGGCATTTTGATCAAGGGCGGAACTTACCTGGAGAATGCCCGGCTGTTGAAGGCCGTCGCGTTGGACAAGACCGGAACCATCACCGAGGGCAAACCCAAACTGGTGGAATGGAAAGCCTGGGACGGTGCCGGCGAAGCCATGGTCAAACAGGCGGCGGCCAGCCTGGCTGCGCGGTCAGACCACCCGGTGTCCAAAGCGATTGCGCTCAGTCTGACAGTGGCTGTGTCGGACGTGCAGGATTTCAAGGCATTGCCGGGGCGGGGCGTGCAGGGTATTGTCAACGGTCAGCAACTGGTGCTTGGCAACCACCGGGCGGTGCACGAAAGCGGGCAATGCAGCCCCGCGCTTGAAGCGGAGCTGGCCCGACATGAATTGCAAGGCCGATCCATTACTTTGCTTGCCGACCAGACACGTGTCCTGGCCCTGTTCGCCGTTGCGGACACTATCAAGGAAACGTCCCGGCAGGCCATTGCCGAGCTCAAGGCACTGGGCGTGGCGACCGTCATGCTCACCGGCGACAACAGTGCCACGGCCAAGGCAATCGCGGCCCAGGCAGGGATAACAGACGCTCGCGGCGACCTGTTGCCCGAGGCCAAACTCGAAGCAATCAAGGAGATGCAGCAGCGCTACGGCGCAACCGGCATGACCGGCGACGGCATCAACGATGCCCCCGCGCTGGCCCAGGCCGACATCGGATTTGCGATGGGTGCCGCAGGCACCGACACCGCCATGGAAGCCGCCGATGTGGTGATCATGAACGACAACCTGCTGCGGGTGGCCGAGACCGTGCGGCTGTCCCGGCGCACCCATTCCATACTGTGGCAAAACATCACCCTGGCCCTGGCAATCAAGAGCGTGTTTCTGGTGCTGGCCGTCTTTGGGTCTGCGACCATGTGGATGGCGGTGTTCGCCGATATGGGCGCCAGCCTGCTGGTGGTCGGCAACGGTCTCAGGTTGCTTCGTGGATCAATACCCAGGGGCCAGACAGCCTCGGCAGGCAGTCCGGCTGAACCGGGAAAACCCTGAAGTCACTACGGAGTGCATCTACAATGAAAGGTCGTCGCTGTGGTGCAAGCTGATATCGGGTTTAAAAGGAACGAAGAGATGCCATCCGGTGTTGTATATGCCTTGAGTGCGGCCCTGCTGTTCGGCCTCGGTACACCTTTGGCCAAGTTGCTGCTGGCAAATGTTCATCCCCTCATGCTGGCAGCATTGTTGTACCTGGGCTCGGGCTTTGGGCTGGCGCTGTTGCGCTTGCTTCGTCGCGAAGCCACCCAGTTGCCACGCGGCCGGGAATGGTGGTGGTTGGCGGGCGCGGTAGCTGCGGGCGGCGTGGCCGGGCCGGTATTGCTGATGCTGGGCCTGAGTGGATTCAGTGCCTCGGGAGCCTCTCTGTTGCTGAACAGCGAGTCGGTACTCACGGCCTTGCTGGCCTGGTTTGTTTTCAAGGAGAATTTCGATGCGCGTATTGCGCTGGGCATGCTGGCCATTGTGTGCGGTGCCCTGGTGCTTGCGTGGCCTGTCGATGCGAGCCTGAGTTCGGGCAGCCTGACTTCCGCGTTGTTGATTGTGGCTGCTTGCCTGGCATGGGCGATAGACAACAACCTGACGCGCAAGGTGTCGCTTGCGGATGCAGGGTTTATTGCGATGTCCAAAGGCCTGGGTGCCGGCACTGTCAACCTGTTGCTGGCCTGGTTGGCTGGCGCGGCCATGCCGTCGCCTTTGCTGGCGGCACAGTCGGCGCTGTTGGGTTTTGCGAGCTACGGCGCCAGCCTGGTGTTGTTCGTATTGGCGTTGCGCCACCTGGGCACCGCGCGTACCGGCGCCTACTTCTCGACGGCACCATTTGCCGGTGCACTTTTGGCCATCTTTCTGCTGGGCGAGCCGGTTACTACGCAACTGGTTCTGGGCGGGCTGCTGATGCTGGCCGGCGTGGTGCTGCACCTGAACGAACGGCATGACCATGACCACATGCACGAAGCGCTGGAGCACGACCACGAGCATGTGCACGGTGATGATCCGCACCACCAGCATGAACATGCGCAATCGGTGCAACCGGGTGTTCGGCACGGTCACCGGCATACCCATGAGCCGTTGCACCACAGCCATGGCCACTACCCCGATGCCCACCACCGGCATGGGCATTGAATATCCACCGAGGGACCCGCCATGCGCATCAAGGAATTGAGTACCGCCACCGGCGTGGAAATCGAGACTATCCGCTTTTACGAGAAGCAGGCCTTGTTACCAGAGCCAGCGCGCAGCGCGAATGGGTACCGCGAATACGACCCCTCGCATCTGGAGCGGCTGTCGTTCGTGCGCCATTGCCGCGCGCTGGACATGCCGCTGGCCGACGTAAAACGGCTACTCGATTTTGTCGATGCGCCCGTGGAGGATTGTGCCGACGTGGACCGCCTGGTGGACGCGCAACTCGGCCGCGTGCGCGCCCGCCTGAAGAGCATGCGGGCACTGGAAAAGCAGTTGGTGCAATTGCGCGCGCAGTGCAACGGCGACCACGGCGCCGGTGAATGCGGCATCCTGCATGAGCTGGTGGCTGCGGCGCATGGCGAGGCCTGTGCCTGCCACGGCCCCACGCCGGCCTGAACCGGACGGCCATCGGCCCAGTCAGCGTCGGGGGCTGGAGCGTAGTCCGTGCCCCCGTGGCCTGGCTTCGGAGGCAGCAGCCGTGGATGCCGCTGTGTCGTCGCCGTCCCCCAGCGTTTCCAGGATCGGGCAGTCGGGCCGGTCGTCGCCATGGCAGCAGTGCACCAGATGCTCCAGCGTGGCTTTCATGGCCAACAGCTCCTGCGCCTTTTGCTCCAGCTCCTGGATGTGCGCCTGGGCCAGCGCCTTGACTTGCCGGCTCGGGCGTTTGCGGTTTTGCCAGAGCCCGACCAGCTCACCGATCTGCTGGATCGAGAAACCCAGGTCGCGCGAGCGCCGGATAAAACGCAGGGTATGCACCTCGGTGTCGGTGTACTGGCGATAACCCGCGTCGGTTCGGTTGGGGGCCGGTACCAGGCCCACCTCCTCGTAGTGGCGAATCATCTTGGCCGATACGCCGGAGGCGCTTGCTGCTTGCCCGATATTCATGGCGTCAATACCTTTCGTCTTATGCCGCGCGGGCTTGGGATTGCGCTGGCACCGTGGGTAGGGCAGCGGAAGCCGCGGCGGGCCTCCAGCGCCGCAGCAACAGCGCGTTGCCCACCACACTGACGCTGCTGAGCGCCATCGCCGCGCCCGCGATCATCGGGCTCAGCAGGCCCAAGGCCGCCAGCGGAATACCCACCACGTTGTACACAAAGGCCCAGAACAGCCCGCGCCGGATGGTGGCGTAGGTGCGTTTTGATATGTCCAGCGCGTCGGCCACCAGGCGCGGGTCGCCGCGCATCAGGGTGATGCCGGCGGTCTCCATCGCCACGTCGGTGCCGGTGGACATGGCGATGCCCACATCGGCCGCGGCCAGCGCCGGTGCGTCGTTGATGCCGTCACCCACCATGGCCACGACCTTGCCCAGGCCACGCAATTTCCGCACTACCGCCGCCTTGTCGGCGGGCAGCACTTCGGCGTGTACCTGCGTGATACCGAGTTCGCGCGCCACCGCGTCGGCGCTGCCCTGGTTGTCTCCCGTGAGCATCACGACGCTGACGCCTGACTGCTGCAAACGGGCCACCGCCGCGCGTGACGATACCTTGACCGAGTCGCCGAACGCCAGCAAGCCCAGCACCAGCGCCTGATCGGCGTCTTTGCGGATCAGCCAGGAAATGCTGCGCCCCTGGCCTTCCAGCCGGGTCGCCTCAGTTTGCAGAGCGCCTGCGTCGGCCTGCAACTCGCGCAACAGCCTGCTGCTGCCCAGCACCAGCAGTTGCCCGTTGACCGTACCCTGCAGGCCCCGGCCGGGAAGGGCCGTGACGCCGAGTGCCGGCGCCACTGCCAGCTGCTGTGCACGCGCCTTGTCCGCCACGGCACGCGCCAACGGGTGTTCGCTGCTGTGTTGCAGCGCTGCCGACAGGGCCAGCACCTCGGTGGCGCTGTGCCCTGCCGCAGCCTGGATGTCGGCCAGGGCCGGCCGGCCTTCGGTGAGGGTGCCGGTCTTGTCGAAAGCCACGGTGGTCACGGCATGGGCCAGTTCCAGCGCCTGCGCATCCTTGATCAGGATGCCATGCTGGGCCGCGACCCCGGTACCGGCCATGATGGCGGTGGGTGTGGCCAGGCCCAGCGCACAGGGGCAGGCAATAACCAGCACCGCTACCGCGTTGATAAGTGCCTGCTCCCAGTCACCCCCCATGGCAAGCCAGAGCGCAAACGTCAGCAGCGCGATGCCCAGCACCACCGGCACAAACACGGCGCTCACGCGGTCTACCACGCGCTGTATCGGCGCCTTGCCGGCCTGCGCCGACTCGACCATGCGGATGATGCGCTCGAGCGTGGTTTCCGCGCCCACCGCCAGGGTTTTCACGGTCAACGCACCTTCGGCATTGATGGAGCCGCCGGTCACCTTGTCGCCGGGCGCTTTGGCGACGGGCAAGCTCTCTCCGGTGATCAGCGATTCATCCACGTGGGTACGACCCTCGGAAATTTCGCCGTCCACCGCAATACGCTCGCCCGGCCGCACCAGCACCAGATCACCCGGAACGACTTGCGCAGCCGGTATCTCCGCCTCGATGCCACCCCGCAGCACCCGTGCCGTGGATGGCCGCAATGCGTTCAGGGCGCGTATGGCATCGGTGGTCTGCCGCTTGGCCCGGTCTTCCAGCCATTTGCCCAGCAGCACCAGCGTAATGACCGCGGCCGAGGCCTCGAAATACAGGTGCGGCATGCCATGTGCCGCGTGTTTTATGAGCAGGTAGACCGACAGGCCGTAGGCGGCCGAAGTTCCCAGCGCGACCAGCAGATCCATATTGCCGGCGCCGGCACGCACTGCATTCCACCCGGCGCGGTAGAAACGCCAACCGAGCCAGAATTGCACCGGCGTGGCCAGAGCCAGCTGCGTCCAGCCGCCCAGCATCCAGTCAACGCCTGCCAGCTGCAGCAGCATCGGTGCCACCAGCGGAATGGTCAGCGCAGCGCTTGCCGCAACCGGCCACCAGGGCGCAAGCCGGCGTTCCTTGCGCGGCTTGGTGTCGTCCACCTGTACAGCGGTGTAGCCGGCCTTCTCGATCGCCGCTTGCAGCGCTGCGGCGGTCACGGTGGAGAGCCCCTGGACCGTAGCCTTTTCCGTTGCAAGGTTGACCGAAGCCGACGACACGCCCGGTACTTTCAGCAGCGCCTTCTCGACCCGCGCGACGCAGGAGGCGCAGGTCATTCCGCCTACGAGAAACTGGATACCGCCGGGGCTGCCCGGCGCTGTGATGTTGGTGTTCATGTTGGTTGCGGGGGATACCACATTGGTTGCAGACAGGTATCTTCTGGCTTCCCATCATGGTAAGGTCAAGCGAACTCTGGGAAATCCATCATTGTAAAAGAGGTCATTCAAAGAACCTGCTTGACATTCCCATCGTAGGAAGCTCGATAGTACGCTCTTCCGTAACCCCTATGTACAAGGATTGCCAGATGATCAGCTTCGAAGTCAAGGACATGACCTGCGGCCATTGCGCCAGCACCATCACCAAGGCGGTCAAAGCCGCCGACCAGGCGGCCCAGGTGCGGATTGACCTGCCGACCCACCGGGTCAACATCGAGCCGGGCAGCGCCGACACGCACACGCTGCGCGACGCGATTGCCGAAGCCGGCTACACACCCGTCGCTGTTTGAGCCTTCTGCGGCGGCAGGCTCGCGCGGGCGCGGAGCCAGGCAGCTTTAGTCAAGCCGCCGCCAGCTCCAGTTGCTTCAGGCGTTTGATGATGCGTTCCAGAAACTGCTTGGTCACGTGCGACAGGGCCCGGTGTGACGGGACCATGATGCCGACCTCGATGGCGTTGATGGCACGGTTGGCGAGCGGGCGCCAAACCACTTCGCCGCGTTCCAGCTCTTCCATGAAGCCGATCTTGGAGAAGAACGAGATGCCGCGCCCGGCAATGATCATGCGTTTGGCCATGGTGGTGGAATTGCACGATATGGCCGGCTCCAGATCGTCCCAGAACTTGGAGAACTCCGGCTGCACCAGGTTGTGGATGGGCGACAAGCGGCTGACCTGGATGAAGGCGTGTGCGCGGCAGTCATCGAAGCCGATTTTTGCTATTTTTGCCAGCGGATGCGAGGGCGCCATCACCACGCCGGGCGGGAATGGCGCTGTGGCCAGCACCGTCAACGCCGCCGGCAGTTTGCCCAGGTAACTGATGCCGATGTCGTTGTCGCCACTGGCCACACGGTCCGGCACGTCGCTCGGCAAGGCCGACGTTATGGTGTAACGCACGGCCGGGTAACTGCTGGAAAACTCTTCCACCGCCGCCGGCAGAAACTCAATCAACAGCGAGTCCATGGTGGCAATGGACACATGGCCCTTGCGTTCGCCCTTGAGCGCGTCGAGTTCGGTGCGCATCAGGTGAAAGTCGTGCAGGGTGCCGCGCACATGCTGCTGCAGGCGCTCGCCGGCCGCGTTGAGCCGCATGCCGCTGGGCACGCGGTCGAACAGCTCGGTGCCCAGCTCTTCTTCCAGCCGCAGCACCTGCCGGTTGACCGCGCTCGACGCCACAAACAGGTTTTGCGCCGCCTTGCGGATCGAGCCGCAGCGGGCTACTTCGAGGAAATACTTGAGGACGACGGCATGCATGGCAGGTGGACCGGGTGGCTGGCTCGTGCGCCCATGGTACCCGCGGCCGGCGCCATCGCAGAAAGCGGCGATGGCTCCCGGAACCGTGGCGCATTACAGTAGGGCTTCCCGACAATTCCAACAGGAGACAGACATGCAAAGACGCTTGCTGGTTCAGGCACTTCCACTCGCGCTCGCAGGGCTTCCAGCACTGGGGTCGGCGCAGTCCGCGCCCTGGCCCACCCGCACCATCCGTATCATCACGCCGCAGGCCCCCGGCGGCTCCGGCGATGTCATGTTGCGCGAGTTCGGGACGCGCCTGGCAGACAAGCTGGGGCAGGCCGTGGTCATCGACAACCGGCCCGGTGCCAATGGCATCATCGCCACGCAGGCCGTGGCGCGCGCACCGGCCGACGGCTACACGCTGCTGTGGACGCTCACGCAGCACATCCAGGTGCCGATCCAGTACAAGAACGCCGGCTACGACCCGATCGAAGACTTCACGCCGATTGCGCGCATTGGCGCGGCCGTGACCCTGCTGGTGGCCCGCCCCGCCCTGGGCATCAAGTCGGCGGCCGACCTGGTGAACAACGCGCCCAGCAAGAAGTGGTCGTTCGGCAGCACGGCCAGCGGGCCGCAGGTGGTGCTGGAGGCGTTCAACAAGGGCCGCAATCTCAACATGCTGAGCGTGCCCTATAAGGGCGAGGCGCCCGCTATCCAGGACCTGCTGGGCGGCCAGATCGACATCGCGTTGTTCTCCGTCGCCACGGCGCGCCCTTTCGTCCAGAGCGGCCAGCTCGTGCCGCTGGGCATCAGCGCGACCCGCCGCGCGGCTTCGATGCCTGACCTGCCCACCTTCCTGGAGCAGGGCTACGCGGATTTCAACTGGATAGGCTGGTACGGCTTCATGGGCCCTGCCAAACTTCCGCCGGCCATCACAACGCGACTGACGACCGAGATCAGGGCTATCCTCGACGAGCCGACGATGGCCAAGAAGCTGGACTCTATGGACATCGTCGTCAACTGGGCCGATGGCCCGAATTTCCTGGCCGGCATGAAGACGGACACGGCCCGCTGGGCGGCCCTGGTAAAGAGTTCCGGCGTCAGCTTCGACCAGTGAATGGTATGAGCCTCCGACTCCTGTCCAAGACCTATTGGCGCGGCACCTGGATCCGCTTTCGCGAACCGGTGGACGACTTCGCCGGTTGCACTCAGGCCACCGTGTACGCGCACGACGGTACACAGGTGCGCGGCCTGTACTGGACGCCAAACAACAACCCGCGTCCGAAAGTCGCGGTGATCGCCGCGCACCCGCGCGTCGACTTCTCGCAGCACTACGCCTTTCCGGCGCTGCTGCGCGTGGGTTACGCCTGTTTGGGTGCCAATGTGCGCACGCTGGGCAACGACATGGGTTGCATACACGAGCAGATCATCCTGGACCTGGCCGCTTATGTGCGCTGGCTCAAGGAGGAGCGCGGCGTGGAGAAGGTGGTCTGGCTGGGCAACTCGGGTGGCGGTTCGCTGGGCGGCTTCTACCAGGCGCAGGCCAAGGCCGGCGCTGCGGAGCGCCTGCAGCTCACGCCCGGTGGGCGGCCTACGGCGCTGCGCAATGCCGTGATGCCGGTGTTCGACGCCATGATGATTACGGCGGCCCACACCGGCCAGGGCCTGATCATGAACGAGGTCATAGACCCCTCGGTGGTGGACGAATCCGACCCCATGCTCACCGATCCGTCGCTGGACATGTATGACCCGGCCAATGGTTTTGTGCCCGCGCCCGGCTGGTCGCGTTACAGCACCGACTTCGTCGCGCGTTACCGTGCCGCGCAGATCGCGCGGGTGGCCCGCATAGACGCGCGTGCACATGCGCTGATCGCCCAGCAGGTGGACGCGGAAGCCACGCGCACCGACCCTGCTTTTGCGCAGCTGCCGCCGGCACGCCAGCGCGCGGTGCTGCAGCGCGCTTCGTTCCAGCCGGTCATGACCATCTACCGGACCATGGCCAACCTCAACTACGTGGACGCCACGCTGGACCCCAGCAACCGCAGTTACGGATGCCTGCTGAGCGAGCGGCCGGATCTGATGAATTTCCAGCTTATGGGTTTTGGCCGCGTGCAGACACCCGACGCCTGGTTGTCCACCTGGTCGGGCCTCTCAAGCAATGTCAATCTGCTCAAGAACGGCCATGCCATCACCGAGCCGGTGGTGGTGGTGAACGCCGGGCGCGATATGGACGTGTATCCCGAGACACATTCCAAAGCGATCTTCAACGCGCTGGCCAGCACGGACAAGACCTACCTCGATTTCCCCAATGCCCTGCATTACTTCGAGCCCGGCGAAGGTGAGGCCGACAATGCCGGGGCGTTGGCGCAGATGGCCGAGCTCATTCCCTGGCTGCAGGCACGCCTGCCGCTGTGAGCCCGGACATGGAGTTCAAGGACAAGGTCGCCTTCGTCACCGGCGCGGCATCCGGCATAGGCCGCGCCACCGCCCTCGCGTTTGCCGCTGGTGGCGCGCGCGTGGCGCTGGTTGGCCGTGATGTCGCAGCCTGCCGGCAGACGCTGGAGCTGGTCCAGAACGCGGGAGGCCAGGGGCTGGTGCTGGACTGCGACGTGGCGCGGGCAGAGCAGGTGCGTGCCGCGGTCGATGCCACCGTGAGCGCCTGGGGCAGCC
This sequence comes from Betaproteobacteria bacterium, assembly GCA_031367285.1. GTDB lineage: Bacteria > Pseudomonadota > Gammaproteobacteria > Burkholderiales > Burkholderiaceae_C > CAISIP01. The sequence continues at coordinate 39,946 of JANLPN010000114.1, forward strand.
TGGACTGCGCCGTCAACGCGGCCGGCGTCGAAGGCGCCACGCGCGAGCTGCTGGAGGAAGACGACGCGCTGTACGACCGTACCATGAATATCAATGTGCGCGGTGTGTGGCTGTGTATGCGCGCGCAGATTGGACAGATGCTGGGGCAGCCGGGTGGCGGCGCAGTGGTCAATATTTCGTCCGGCGCGGGCCTGGTGGGCTCGGCGCGTTCGGCCGTTTACGGGGCGTCTAAACATGCCGTCATCGGCCTGACGCGAAGCGCCGCGCTGCAGTATGCGCGCCGTGGCGTGCGCATCAATGTGGTGTGCCCGTCGGGCGTGCAGACACCCATGGCGGACCGCATCGTTGCCTCCTTTCCCGGCGGGCCGCCGTCGGGCGGTGGCGCGCGTTATCCATTGGGCCGCTACAGCACGGCGGAGGAAATCGCGTCCGGTGTGCTGTGGTTGTGTTCGTCTGGGGCGGCGTCGGCGATTGGCAGCGTGTTGACCATCGACGCTGGGTTTACGGCGACCTGAAAAAGTCCCGCTGTGGCACGGGGGTCTGCATCCTGCTGCGCGCCTGCCGCAGAGGCTCGGGGCATGCGGCAACGCGGCCCCGGTCCCCTTCGGGGTGAGCTGCTTCAGTGCTCAAAACGGGCGAACCGCAATGGTTCGCGTTTGACGCCCATGGCACGCTCAGGGCATTGAGCCCGTCTTTCCGCGCTTCGCGCCCGCGGCCGCTGATTGTTGGCGCATGCCCCAGTCCTCTGTGGCAGGCTTTGGGTAGTCGCTGGAGTGGTTATGGGGCCGGCGAGCGAATACGAATAGCCAGACAAACGTATGGCTATTCGTATGGATAGGTGATAGAGTGCATACATGGCCGCGTTGCGATTCGAATAGGACGAGGGGAAGAACGCGGCGAACATTGCCAAGCACCATGTTTCGTTCCTGGAAGCGCAATTTGCGTTTGCTGATTTACATCGCGTAATCGCCCGCGATGTCGATCACAGCAAGACCGAGGAGCGGTTTTATTGTTTTGGCAAGGTCGATGGTGGCGTGCTCACGGTGCGGTTTACGCATCGAGGCGATGTCGTTCGCATCATCGGGGCCGGGTATTGGCGTAAAGGAAAGCTTGTGTATGAAAAAGAAAATCACCTACACGGATGAACCGCTGGGCGAGATTGAAGTCGTTCCCGACTTCTTGCCGCCACCGTCTGAGCTGGCGTTTCGCGAGGAGGGCATAAAGGTCACGCTTGCGTTGAGCAAGAAGAGCGTGGACTTTTTCAAGCTCGAAGCCTCGAAACATCAAACGCAATACCAGCGCATGATTCGGCGCCTGCTGGATGCCTACGTTGAGGCGCAGGAGGGGCACCCCATAACTGGTCGCCCAAACCGCGCGGCGCGCAAGCGGGCGGCGGTTTAGCTTGGGCGCAAGATGCAAGTCAGTTGTGCGCTGCTGGCGGGGTAGCAGCTACCACCGGATGGTCGCACGGGATCGCACCGATGGTGCTGGCGCCGCACGGGCTGCCCAGGGCACTGACGGTGAGCGAAAAGAACTCGCGGTTCACGTCGATAAAGTGCGTCAGGTGTTTGGGCACTTCGGCATCTTCATAAATTGCCTCGGGCGGGCAGACCGAAACACAGATGCCGCAGTTGATACATTCGTCGGGGTGGATGTAGTAGGTGCGTGCGCCTTCGTAGATGCAATCGACCGGGCAACACGCCACACAGCTGGCGTCCTTGCAGTCTATGCAGGTGTCTACGATGACGTAGGCCATGGCTACTTCAACGCCCTTTCCATTGCGGCTTGCGTTTTTGCTGGAACGCGAGCACGCCTTCGTCGCCGTCTTCGGATTGCAGCGCCGCAATCAGGGCCGGAAGGCGCAGTGCCTGGGCCTGGGCCGGCATCATGCTGCCGGTCAGGCGCACCACCTGCTTGATGGCCTTTAGCGACAGCGGCGCGCAGGCCAGCATGTCGTCCACCCAGCGCGCCACGGCGGCGTCCAGCCCGGCGCGCGGCACCACCTCGTTGACCAGGCCCATTTCCAGTGCCTCGGCGGCCGTAACGTGTTTGCCGGTGTACATCATGGCCATGGCTTTGCAAAACGGCACCTGGCGTTGCAGCAGCACCATCCCGCCGTCCAGCGGAATGCGCCCGACGCGCGGCTCGGGCAG
>JANLPN010000396.1:0-6944 GCA_031367285.1 Betaproteobacteria bacterium
TTGTGAGTCTGCGCCGCAACTTCGTTGTCGCCCTTGGGAACGGCCAGTCTATGCACATGGAATGCCGTCGTCAGACGACGCGCAGGCCGGCCTGCTTCATCAAGGGCAATACGCGGTCGCAGAAAAACGGCAGCTCGTAGGTGTAGTTCACAAAAGTCAGCGCCGCGCCGGCATACCCCTCGTTGGAAATCTTGATTAGGTCGTCGACGATTTTTTCGGGCGTGCCCACCAGCGGGTAAGTGCCGGCACCACCCGCGAAACGCTTGCGATACAGGTCGAACGCATCCTTGTCGTGCGAGTTGGCGAACTCCTTCTTCTGCGCCATGTGGTTGTCCACGGCCGAATGGTCGGCCTCGGTCACGGCGTAACGCTCGTAATAGTCGTCCGCCTCCTTCTGGGTTTCACGCGCCACCACATGGCACACCGTGTAGATGCCCACTTCGCGGCCCTGCAGTCTGGCCCGCGCGCGGATGTCGGCCAGGTGTTTGCGCCCGTCCTCGATGTTGGAAAAAGGCGAGAACAGGAAGTCGCAGCTTTTGGCGGCAAAGTCGCGCCCGGGGGCGCCGAACGCCGCGTTCATGGTCATGGGCCGCGGCACCTGGATGCTGGCCGGGCGGCTCACCACGCCCTTGAGCGCATAGTATTTTCCGTCATAGTCGAACGGCTGGTTGGCCCCGTAGCAGCGCTCTATCACCTCCACCCATTCGGCCGCCTGGCCATAAGCGTCCTCGCCGAGTTTGGCGCCGAACATGGCGAACTCCTGCGGATTCCAGCCGCACACGATGTTCAGGCCCGCGCGGCCATTGCTGATGTGGTCCACCGTGGCCAGTGCCTTGGCCGCATACACCGGATGCACGATCGGCACATGCACCGTCATGAACAGGCCGATGTGCTTGGTCACCGCCGCCAGGCCTGCCGCCCAGGTGAAAGTCTCGAACGACCATTCGCGTACATGGTTCTTGCCGCCAAAGCCGCGCCAGCGCGCTATTGGCAGAAAGAACTCCAGCCCCGCGCGGTCCGCGATGCCGACTGCCGCCAGGTTGTCGTCCCAGCGTGCACGCCAGCGCTCGGGCACGTCGGTAATCGCCAGGCCGCCATCGGCATTGGTGGAGAACACGCCCAGCTTGAACTGGTTCGGCCCCTTGAGCGGATGGAGTGGACCCATGGCTGGTTGTTCCTAGATGGTGGCTTGCCGGCGCGCTGGCGGCGCGGCACTGGGATTGTCGCTGGCCGCCTTGTGGGCGAAAAAATAGGCGCGTTCCGCCGCGGTCATGAAGTCTGCCATGCGCTGGCGCGCCAGCGCAGGGTCGTGGTTGAGCAGCGCCTCGTACAGCCCCGCCAGGCCGTCCACCACCACCTGCCGGGTTTCAGCGCTGCTCAGGGTGTTGAGCCGCACGGTCTGTACATGGTCGACAAAACGCGCAATCGTGGCCGACAGGCGTTTGTTTTTTACGCGGCCAAGCCAGGCATCGCGAAACGCCATATTGGCCAGCGCCATCTCTTCGCCGTCGTTGTTCTGCGCCGCCGCCCGGGCACGCTGCAAGGCACGGGTCAGATCCTCGACCGCCGACGTATCGATCTGCTGGGCCACGCTGGCCATGGCCGCGGGCTCCAGCATGCGGCGCACCTCGAAAATCTCGCGCACGTCGTCCAGGCTCAGCGTGGGAACCACAAAACCGCGCGTGGTACCCACCAGGTAACCTTCATTGACCAGGCGCAACAAGGCGTCGCGCGCCGGCATGCGCGAGGTGCCGTAGGCCGCCGCCACCTCCAGGTCCAGCAGGCGATCATCCGGCCCCAGCGGCGCCCGTTGCAGACGCAGCCGCAATTCGGCGTAAATGCGGTCGCTCAGGTTGCCATGGCGCGATAGCGGGGTTACCGAACGTGTCTTGCGTGCCGTGGTCATGGGTCCAAAGTTTTGGATTAGGATTGCTTGCGTTGTTCAACAGAATACAGTATATTATATTCTGCGTTATGAACATTGGCAACACAAAAACCGCCGCACGGTCCGTTCCCTGGGCCCTGGACAGTTTGCCGGCGCCCAAGTCCTTTGGGATTTTCTTCTTCGTCAACCTTTGAAAGAACTCCGCCATGACCGACCCCCTATCCAGTCCTGCGTTTTTTCCTGAAGAAGCCCGTGCCACCGTGCCGGATGCCTTGCGACGCGGGCTGATGCTGGGTGCCCTGGGTGCCGGTGCCGGCGCGCTGATGCCATGGGAAATGGCATCGGCCCAGGTCACCGACAAAGACACGCTCTCGATTGCCTACCCGGTGGACATTCCGACCTGGGACCCGGGCGCGGTGTCCATCCCCACCATCCAGGGCGTCTACCAGACCGTGTTCGACTCGCCGCTGCGTTATTCGAAAGAGCTCAAATTGCAGCCGCGCCAGTTCAAGGAATGGAAGTGGCTCGACACCAAGGCCACGCGGCTGGAAGTGACGCTGCGCGACGACATCCTGTTCCATGACGGCACCAAGATGACGATGGAAGACGTCAAGTTCAGCTTCTCGGACCGCGCCAAGGCCGACAAGCGCTTGCTGGTGGGCGGCATGCTCAATACCCTGGGCGATGTCGAGGTGCAATCTCCCACCAAGGGTGTCATGGTGTTCAGCCGCTCCACCCCGGCTGCGCCGATCTATCTGGCATTCCTGGCCGTCTACATCATCCCCAAGGCCTATATGACGCAGGTGGGCGCCGACGGCTTCAACGCCAAACCCATAGGCGCCGGCCCTTACCGCATGGTGGAGCACCAGCGCGGTTCGCGCATCGTGATGGAGGCGTTCGACAAATACTGGGGCGGCAAACCGGCCATCAAGCAGGTGATTTTCCAGATCGTGCCGGAGCCTTCGGCGCGGGTCGCGCTGGTGGAGTCGGGCCGTGCCGGTATTGCCACCCAGCTGCCGCTGCGCGAAGTCCAGCGCCTGGCATTGAAGACCGGCATCATCACCAAGATCTACCCGTTCTCCGAGGTCTATATGCTGCGTATCCCCAGCTATGTGAAGCCGCTGGAGGATGACCATGTGCGCGCCGCCATGCACCTGTCGATCGACAAGGCGGCGTTGTCCAAGGCGTTTTACGGCGGTGTGGCCAGACCGCTGTCGGTCATGACGCCCGAAGGCACGCCGTCGTACGTGGGTGATTTCAAATACCCGTTCGACAAGGCCAAGGCGATTGCCGAGCTCAAGGCCGCCGGTTACAGCGCCGCCAAACCGGTGGCGCTGACCCTGTTGTCCACCAACGGTGTTTTCCCGAACGACTACGACATGGCGCGTGCCATCGCCCAGATGTGGAAGGCGGTGGGCATCAACGCCACCATCGAGGAAACCACGCCGGCCAAACTGGTGGAGGCGGCACAGAACGGCAAACTCACCGGTCCGCTGCTGTACAGCTGGGCCAACAGCACCGGCGACCCGGAGAACTATGCCGGCCGCATTTTTGATCCGCGCCTGCGTTTCTCGACCTGGAAGGACATGGCGCTGTCGCCGCGCATCGATGGCTTGATGACCGAAGTGGACGAGGCCAAACGCATGGCCGGCTACAAGGCCTTGAACGTCGAGTCGTCCGAGAAGTCCTGGGCCATTCCGCTGCTGCAGGGCGTCACCACGGTGGCCTATGCGTCCACCCTGCAACCGGTGCTGTTCGACAACGGCTACGTGTTGCCGGTGGAGTACAAGTACAGATAATGTTGCACACCCCCAGGCTGCGCGCACTGCGTGTCGCTCCGCCACGATGTTCCAGCTGATTCTCGCGATCGTGGCGCGCCGCCTGCTGGTGGCCGTGCCCACGCTGCTGCTGCTGTCGCTGGTGGTGTTTGTGGTGCTGCGGCTGTTGCCGGTCGATCCGCTGGCCATGATGCTGCCGGCCTCGGCCACGCCGGCGGACGCGGCGGCGTTGCGCCAGCAGCTGGGCTTCGACAAGCCGATACCGGTGCAGTTCCTGATCTGGCTGTGGGACGCGGTGCGCGGCAGCCTGGGCAATTCGATCAACTTCCGCCAGCCGGTGCTGACCCTGATGGTGGCCGCCATCCCCGCAACCATAGAACTCGCGCTGACCGGCCTGCTGCTGGCCCTGCTGATCAGCATTCCGGGCGGTGTGATCGCCTATGTGCTGTATGCGCGCAAGCGTGAAGCGGCGGCCGACATGGTGGTTACGCTGCTGCAGTCCATTCCGTCCTTCCTATGGGCGCTGATGCTGATCATTGTGTTTGGTGTGTTGTGGCCAGTGCTGCCATTTACCGGCCGCGTCGGGCAGGAGGTGACGTTGCCGGGCATCACGGGGCTGGCACTGGTGGACCTGCTGCTTACCGGTCAACCCCAGGCCTGGCTCAGCGCCTTGTCGCATCTGTTTCTGCCCGCGCTGGCGCTGGCCCTGAGTTTTGCACCCCTGGTGATCCGCGTGCTGCGTTCGGGCCTGATAGACGCGGCCAATGAACCGTATGTGGAGGTGGCGCGGCTGCGTGGCTTGTCGGAGACGCGCATCCTGTGGCGCCACATGCTCAAGAACGCGGCGCTGCCGACCGTCACCATGATCGGCGTGCAGTTCGGCTTTTTGTTCGGCGGTGCCTTGCTGGTGGAGATGATCTTCGGTTTCCCCGGTGTGGGCAATCTCATGGTGCAGGCGGTCAAGGGTAATGACCTGCCCTTGATCCAGGGCATAGCGCTGCTGTTTTGTGTGCTGACGCTGACCATCAACGCCATTGTGGATGTGTTGTACGCGTTGCTGAACCCCCGGCTCAGAACCCTATGACGCCAACCGCTGCGCCAGCCGGTCTGCCCGCGCCCGCGCAGTCCGCCTTCCTGCTCGTGCTCAGGCAGCTGGCGCGGCAACCGCGTGTGCTGGTAGGCGGTGGCATCCTGCTGGTAGTGGCGCTGGCCGCACTGCTCGCGCCCTGGGTGGCGCCGCACGATCCGCTGGAGCAGGACCTGCTGCATATGCTGGCGCCACCCCTGTGGGCGCCGGATGGTGACAAGGCCTTCCCGCTCGGCACCGACAGCCTGGGCCGTTGCGTGTTGTCGCGGGTGATCTATGGCTCGCGGGTGGCGCTGGTCGTGGCCATCGTCTCGGCGCTGGGGTCCATGCTGCTGGGCAGTACCCTGGCCCTGATCGGCGGCTACTTTGGCGGCAGGATAGACCGTGGCATCAGTTATGTGGTGGACCTGTGGATGTCGTTTCCGCCCGTGGTGTTGTCGCTGATCCTGCTGGTTGGGCTGGGCACCGGCGTGGACAAGGTCATTCTTGCGGTGGTGCTGGTGGACTGGACGCGTTTTTGCCGCGTGGTGCGTGCCGACGTGCTGGTCACGCGCCGGCGCGACTACGTGCTGGCCGCGCAGCTGATGGGGTTTACGCACCTGCGTACGCTGCTGCGCGAGGTGCTGCCCACTGTAGTGCCGCTCATGATCACGCTGTTTTCTATCGAGATGGGCGTGGCCATCATCGTGGAAGCCACGTTGTCGTTTATCGGTCTGTCGGTGCCGCCCAACATCACCACCTGGGGCCAGATGCTGGCCGACGCGCGCAGCGATATCCAGAGCGCCCTGTGGGTGATGCTGGTGCCGGTGTGCGCCATCATCACCACGGTGCTGGGCTGCAATTTGCTGGGTGACGGCTTGCGCGTGGCGCTTGATCCGCGTCTGCGCCGCAGAGGTGAATGAGGGTGTTGTCGCTACTCAACCTGACACTGACCGTGCGTGTCGATGGGCAATCGGTCGACTTGTTGCGCAATATCTCTTTCACGCTTGAACGCGGCAAGGTGCTGGGCCTGGTGGGTGAGTCGGGCGCCGGCAAAAGCATGATAGGCCGGCTGATCGCCGGCCACACGCCGCCCGGTTTCGAAGTCAGCAAGGGCCGCGTCGTATTCGACGGCATGGAGTTGCTGGCGCTCAAACCCGGCCAATGGCGCGCGTTGCTGGGCCGTCGTATCGCTTTTATCCCGCAAGAGCCGCTGACCGCGCTCAATCCGGTATTGACCATAGGCCAGACCTTCGACGAACACCTCATGTTGCTGGGCGTGGACGCCGGAAAACGCGCGGCCATCATCCAGCAGCAGATGGAGGCGGTGCACCTGCCGCGCCCGCAGGAGATGGTGCGCCGTTATCCGCACGAGTTGTCGGGCGGGCAGTGCCAGCGGGTGCTGATTGCCATGGCTTTTGCAGCCGAACCTTCGCTCATCATTGCCGACGAACCCACCACGGCGCTGGATGTGGTGAGCCAGTCGCACGTGTTGTCGCTGCTGGCGGAACAGCAGCGCCGGCATGCTACCGCCGTGGTGCTGATCACGCACGACCTGCGGCTGGCGGCCCATGTGTGCGACGACATCGCGGTGCTGTACGCGGGCGAACAGGTCGAATACGGCCCGGCGAAGGACGTGTTGCGCCAGCCGCGCCACCCCTATACGCGCGCCCTGCATGGCGCCACGCCCGACGTACGCGGCACGCGGCGCCAGTTGCCGGCCATCGAAGGCCAGATGCCGGGTGTCTCGGCGCTTGCGGGTATCGCCGGTTGCCGTTTCGCGGCGCGTTGCCCCACGCGCAATACCGTGTGTGAAAGTGCGCCGCCGGAGTTGCAGGAGTGCGCGCCCGGCCACTGGGTGCGTTGCGCCCGCGCTTGTGAAGTGCCGGCTGCGAGTCTGGACCTTGCCGGCGGCAAAGGTGACCAGTCGGGCTGGCTGGCCCCCGGTGGCGACGCATCCGCCACACCGCTGGTGGAGCTGCGCAATCTGAGCCTGCGCTACACGGCGCGGCGCGGCATATTGGGCCAGCGCAAGACGCATACCTTTGCGGTGAGTGAACTTTCGCTCAAAGTCCAGCCAGGCGAATTTGTCGGCATCGTGGGCGAAAGCGGCAGCGGCAAAAGCTCGGTGGCGCGGCTGATTGTTGGCGCCGAAAAGCCGACCGCGGGCCGTATCCTGGTCGAAGGAAGGGACCGCGGTGAGAGTGATGCGGTC
>JANLPN010000161.1:0-2662 GCA_031367285.1 Betaproteobacteria bacterium
GGTGCCGAGCACGCAGCATTCCTCTTGAATACCGCCGGAGTCAGTGAGGACCACCCGTGCAGACGACGTGAGCGCCAGAAGATCGAGGTAGCCCAGAGGCTGGACCACGATAATACGGGGACTGGAAGTCAAACGCGTCCAAAGCCCGAACTCCTTAAGCCGGGACACCGTACGCGGATGCGCAGGAAAGATGATGGGCAGTTTTTCGGCCAGTTCGAGAATCAGTTCGACATTTCGGGCCAGCGCAGCTGGGTCATCGACGTTGGATGGCCGATGCAGCGTGAGCACGGCAAAACCGTTTTGATCGAGCGGCGCATGAGGCTGCACCGACAGGTCCACCGGTCGGTTCTTCCGCACAATTTCTGCGGGATCGCGGCCCTCGGCTTTCGCGCGCTGGCCCTCGAGCGTGTCGATCATAATGTTTCCGACCATGGCAATCTTGTCGGGGACAACGCCTTCCAACGCGAGATTGGCATTGGCAAACCGACAGGTGGTAAACAGAAGGTCGGAAAGGCGGTCGGTCACCACTCGGTTGACTTCTTCTGGCATCGACCAGTCATGGGACCGCAATCCCGCCTCGATGTGCGCCACGCGGAATTGATGTTTCTTGGCCGTCAGTGAACAGGCACTGGTCGCGTTGACGTCGCCGACCACAATCACCCAGTCGGGCTTTTCCTTCAGTAGCACGGTCTCGAACCCGATCATGGTCATGCCGACCTGATAGGCGTGCGATCCGGACCCCACCTCCAAATGATAGTCGGGGTCGGGTATGCCAAGTTCCTCGAAAAAACGACCGGACAATGTCGGATCATAATGTTGACCGCTATGGACCAGGACATGCTGCACGGTTGCGTTAGGGTGTTGCCGGTTATGCGCGGTCACTGCGGCCACCAGCGGGGCGATCTTCATGAAATTCGGGCGTGCGCCGACAACGGACAGCAGCCTCATTGCGCGAACGCCATCAGGCGGCCCCGCACCGACTTCAGGATCCCCGCTGCACTGGACAGCGCGCGGGTGGTGGGCGGCCTGGCCCACGGCAACGTGGCGTCGGACAGGTTTTCCATTTCGGTGACGGCCTCCAGCGCCGTAGATGTTTGATAACCCCATTGGTCACGGGCAACGGCGCAGAATCGACGCAGGCGCTCGATATAATCTGGGTCGGGGGTGAATCGGGTGCGCGACTTGTTGAAGCGCAGCAATGAAAAACTATGCAGCGTTAGAAAAAACGGATCTATCTTTCGCGCAAGCACATCGAGCGCCTCACGAAAAGTTACACCACCCAGATCGACGCGTCGCATCCGGCCCGTGATCCGGTCACGGTAGCAGGTGCCGACGCCACACAGCATGCCATCGATGCGGGTCCAGCCGTTTCCGGCGATAGCGTCGGGGTCGAGACCGCAGCTCTTGCTCCAGGGGCTTGCCGAGAAATCGGCGCGAAATCCGTGGCGGCGCAGGGCGTGCAGGGAATTGTGGTCAGCCGCCCAGTCGCCTGCGCGGTGCAACACCGGGCGCACGCCGGACCACTGCTGAAGGCGCCGACACCCTAGTTCGATAATCTCCTCCTGCTCTGGCAATGTGTAATGGCGCAACTGATCTCTAGCCCGTTCGAATGCCGGGCCAGGGTGCGTGTGAAGTTGCAAATCGTGACCATGCCTGACGATGAGTTCTGCGGCGCGACGCTGTTCGGCAAGGTCGTCCTCATTTCCCGCGTAAGCATCGAGGAAAAAAGTGCCGCGCGCTTCGATTTCGTCGAAGGTGTCAATCAGCCGACCCAATCCCCAGTCCTCGCCGTCCACCCGGCCCCAGAGGCCCATGCTCCTTGGAAAGTTGGAAATTTCGGTATCGACCGTGATCAACAGGCGCGGCATTTGATGCCTGTTTTGTATCAGGCGCGTTGGCGCGCGGTTGCGCGGACGTACGCTGCATCGTAGTTCTCGGCCATGTGCCGCCATTGGCGGTGATTAACTACAAATTCTCTGGCCTTGGCCCCGATCTGCGCCGAGTTGGTCCGCCCGGACAACACAGCGTCCAGCTTTTCCATCAGCGCTTGCAAAGACCCTGCGGAAAACAGCAACCCAGTTTCGCCATCCCGGACCAGTTCGCGGATGCCCCCCACATTACTACCGATCACGCATCGCCCCATGGCCATTGGCTCGAGCGGCTTTAGCGGCGAAATCATGTCGGTCAGTTTGCTGGGATAGCGCGGGTAGACCAGCACATCCATGGCAGCATAGAAGTCGGGAACTTGCGTATGCGGAACACTGCCGACTACCCAAACGCTTTCCGCCAAGTCCAGCGTAGCGACCATTCGTTCGACGGTTGCCCGATCTTCGCCGTCGCCAACGAGCACCAGGCGCGCGCCAGGATATTGTGACCGCAGCGCTGCGAAGGCCTCTACTAACATCGGCAAGCCCTCGAAGGAAAAGAAGCTGCCCAGAAAGCCGATAACGAAATTGCCCCGCCGGAGGCAGCGCTCCCGCAATTCCGCGGGCGGCGTGCGCGGGACAAAGGCATTCGTATCGGCACCATTGCCCACCACAAACACGCGGTTGGCTGAGGCGCCGAGTTCCACGGTGTTTGCTCGCAAAGCCTCGGTGATGGTGCATACGGCGTCGGCACGAATGGTAACCCAGCGATCCATGGCGCGGGCAACCTGATAAAG
>JANLPN010000177.1:0-1645 GCA_031367285.1 Betaproteobacteria bacterium
CAGCTGGCGGATGGTCACGCCGCAGGCCAAGTGGCTGGAGGTGACACGCCTCAACCACAACCTGGGCAAGATCCACGACGCGCCGCTGGCCAGCTTCGAGCTGCGCTGGTTCGACGCCTCGGGCAAGGTGCTGGAAAAGACCGAGCGGCTCGACATCCCGGGCTCGACCTTCCGCAAGGCCGGCCTGGGCAAGGATGTCACCGACAAGTTCCTGGCCGGCCTGCCCGGCATCCAGAAAGAGGGCTGCGACGGCCTGATCACCAGCGCGCGCTGGATCGTCCACCGCATGCCCAAGTTCGTGCGCACGGTGTGCCTGGAGTTTTTCGGCAACCCGATCGAGGCCGTGCCCTCGATGGTCGAGATCAAGAACTTCATGTTCGAGGAGGCCCGCCGGGGCGGGGTGAACACCGAAGGACGGGGCCCCACCCCCGTCCTGCTGGCCGGGCTGGAACACCTGGACGACCGTTACCTGAAGGCGGTGGGCTACAGCACCAAGAGCAAGCGCGGCGCCTTCAGCGGCGTGCTGCCCAAGATGGTGTTGTTCGGCGACATCGTCGGCGACGACGACAACGCCGTGGCGCGGGCCACCAGCGAGGTGGTGCGCATCGCCAACAGCCGCTCGGGCGAGGGCTTTGTGGCCGTCAGCGCCGAGGCGCGCAAGAAGTTCTGGCTTGACCGCAAGCGCACTGCGGCCATCGCCCGCCACACCAACGCCTTCAAGGTCAACGAGGACGTGGTGATCCCGCTCGAACGCATGGGCGAGTACACCCTGGGCATCGAGCGCATCAACATCGAACTCAGCCTGCGCAACAAGCTGCAATTGATCGACCGCCTCGACGCCTTCCTGGCCCACGGCAGCCTGCCGCTGGGCAAGGCCGACGACGCCCGCGACATCCCCGGCGCCGAGCTGCTGGAAGACCGGGTGGCGCAGGCGCTGGCGGTGTTGCGCGAGGTGCGCGGCCAGTGGCAGATGTGGCTGAACCAGCTCGACACCGCTCAAGCGGCAGACGGCGGCCAGGCCGGCCGCAGCTATTTCGACCAGTTGCAGGACCACAGCCTGCGCGCAAGCTGGAAACTGCAGGTGCTCAAGCCGCTGCAGGCCTTGTTCGCCGGGGCAGCCTTCGTGCCGATCGTCGAGGCGTTGCAGCGCATCCACCAGGAGGTGCTGCGTGGGCGGGTGTGGGTGGCCCTGCACATGCATGCCGGCGACGGCAACGTGCACAGCAACATCCCCGTCAACAGCGACAACTACCAGATGCTGCAGACGGCGCACGAGGCGGTGGCCCGCATCATGGCGTTGGCGCGCGGCCTGGGCGGCGTGATCTCGGGCGAGCATGGCATCGGCATCACCAAGCTCGAGTTCATGACCGACGCCGAGCTCAGCGGCTTTGCCGCCTACAAGGCCCGCATCGACCCCGAGGGCCGATTCAACAAGGGCAAGCTGCTGCGCGGCGCGGCGCTCGCCGCGCTGGGCGACGAGGTGCACGCCGCCGACCTGAGCCACGCCTACACGCCCAGCTTCGGCCTGATGGGGCATGAGTCGCTGATCATGCAGCAGAGCGACATCGGCGCCATCGCCGACAGCATCAAGGACTGCCTGCGCTGCGGCAAGTGCAAGCCGGTCTGCGCCACCCATGTGCCGCGC
>JANLPN010000217.1:0-1724 GCA_031367285.1 Betaproteobacteria bacterium
AAATAGTGCGGGATTTGAAATGGGTACGGTGGAGCCTGGCTCTGGCGTCAGTGCTTGGCTGCGTCCCCGTGTTTGCGCAGGATCCGAACTCGCCATCGGTTTCCGGCATCTATAGCTGTACCGACGCCAGGGGCCGCAAGCTGACATCGGACCGCCCGATTCAGGAATGCGTGGACCGGGAGCAAAAGCTGCTCAATCCGAGCGGGACGGTGAGGGCCCGTGTTGGCCCCACACAGACGGCCCAGGAGCGAGCCGAAGCCGAGGCAAAGGAAAAGGCGGCAGCCGAGGTCCGCGCCTTGCAGGTGGAGGAAAAACGCCGTGAGCGCGCCCTGCTGATCCGCTACCCGTCGCGCGCAGTACACGACAAGGAGCGCGCCGAGGCGCTGGCACAGGTCGCCGTAGTGACGCAGGCCGCCAGCAAACGGATCGAAGAGTTGCTCCAGGAGCGGCACAAGCTGGATGAAGAAATGGAGTTCTACAAGAAGGATCCGAGCCGGGCGCCTGCATCGCTGCGCCGGCAAAGGGAAGACATCGCCCAAAGCATGGCGGCGCAAAAGCGGTTTATCGCCGAGCAGGACAACGAGAACCGTCGCATCAACGCGCGGTTTGACGAAGAGCTGGTGCGTTTGAAGCAACTCTGGCTTGCGCAAGCGCCCACCAAGCCGGCCGCCGCAAGCACCCGGAAAACCCCGTAAGCGCCGGCCCGGCGCGCCCGCATGCAAAAGCCCGAGCAGCCGGTTTTGCGCGACGTCGTGCTGGTAGGTGGTGGCCACAGCCACGTGGGTGTACTCAGGAGCTTTGGCATGCGCCCGTTGCCGGGTGTGCGTCTTACACTCGTCTGCACCGATGCCCACACGCCCTATTCAGGCATGTTGCCGGGTTATGTGGCGGGCCACTACGGTTTCGACGAAGTCCATATCGACCTGAGCCGGCTGGCCGTGTTTGCCGACGCGCGATTCGTTTGCGCACAGGTTGAGGGCATTGACCGCGAAGCGCGCAGGCTGTTGGTGCACGGCCGCCCGCCAATGGCCTACGACCGCTTGTCCATCAACATCGGCTCCACGCCGCAGTGGGGCCAGGTGCCGGGTGCGAGTATGTATGCGGTGCCGGTCAAACCGATCTTCCAGTTCAACCAGCGCTGGTTGGCGCTGTTGGAGAGGGTGCGCCGGCACCCGGGCCGTACCAGCATCGCGGTAGTGGGGGGCGGGGCTGGTGGCGTGGAACTCACGCTGGCCATGCAGTACCGCTTGCGCAAGGAACTGCAACTGCTGGGCCGCGACCCCGACGAGTTGGTGTTCCATCTTTTTACGGCGGATGGCAGCATCCTGGCAACCCACAACACGGCGGTACAACGGCGATTCGCCGCCGTGTTGCGTGCGCGCAAGGTGCAGTTGCATGGCGCCTCGCCGGTACAGGAAGTCGAGGCTAACCGTTTGCGCAGCGCGGCGGGAGGCTGGGTGGAAGCGGACGAAATAGTCTGGGTGACGCGGGCCGGTGGCGCCGCTTGGTTGCGCGACACGGGCCTGGCATTGGATGGTGAAGGTTTTATCCGCGTCAATACCCAGCTCCAATCGGTCACCGATCCCCAGGTATTTGCGGCCGGCGACATTGCGGCCATCGAAAACCATAGTCTGGAGAAGGCGGGGGTGTTTGCCGTGCGTATGGCGCGGCCGCTGGCCGACAACCTGCGCCACGCGGTGATGGGCCAGCCACTGGAGCCGTAC
>JANLPN010000236.1:0-8034 GCA_031367285.1 Betaproteobacteria bacterium
GTAAGGCTCACTGGTTATTAAGCAGCGAGTGCGAAACGTTCGTCGTTTGCAGTTAGTTTGTTTGAATCTGTTTTACGAGCGCATTCAGCTCGACATGCACCACAGCGATTCCGTACCCACGTCGAAACCAATGCAGCCCCAAGCTTCTGATTTTAGGCCGGGGCAAGCAATTCCAATAGCGCCAGCGGAGATTTAATTGCGCCGTGTGCACCCCAGCGCGTGGTGTCCGGCTGTTTGCCAAGGTAACCATAGGTGGCCGCCACCGTGCCCATGCCGGCCGCGAGGCCGGCAACAATGTCGCGCTCGTCGTCTCCCACATACAGGCAGCGCGCGGGCTCTATGCCGATACGGCGCGCCGCCTCCAGCAGGGGCGCCGGATGCGGTTTGGTGTGCGGCGTGGTGTCGCCGCTGACGAGTACTGCCGCACTCGAAAAAATAGGCATGCTGCGCGCCAGTGGTTCCGAGTAGCGGGCGGCCTTGTTGGTGACCACGCCCCATTCCAGGCCGCGCAGACGCACCTGCGCAATCAGTTCCGCCACTCCTTCAAATGCTTGTGTGCGCTGGGTAAAGCAGCGCTCATAGTTGGCAAAAAACTCCCCCTTCAAGTCGGTAAAGCCGGGATCTTCGGGTACCAGGCCAAAAGCCACAGCTATCATTCCGCGCGCTCCGGAGCCGGCCATGAACCTGTAGTCATGCAGGGGCAGGGACGGCAAACCCCGGTCGCGCCGCATCTTGTCGGCGGCCTCACCCAGGTCGGGCGCGCTGTCGATCAGGGTTCCATCCAGGTCAAACAGCACCGCCTGTACCAGGCTGAACGGGAATGCTGCTTCGCTCATCGAGTGGCTGCCAGCGGCCTTTGGGTTGCGAACAGGTAGTTCACGCTGGTGTCACCATCCAGCCAATAGCGTTGCGTGAGCGGGTTGTATTGCATGCCGCGTGTGTGCATCAGGTCCAGCCCGCTGGCGCGGCAATAACTTGCCAACTCGCTGGGCCGGATCAGCTTGGCGTAGCTGTGGGTTCCGCGCGGAAGCAGGCCCAGCACGTATTCGGCGCCCACTATGGCAAAAAGAAACGATTTAGCGTTGCGGCCAAGCGTTGAAAAAAACACCCAGCCACCCGGCCGCACAAGCGCCGCACAGGCCCGCACGATCGACGATGGGTCCGGCACATGCTCCAGCATTTCCATGCAGGTCACAACGTCGAAGCTGCCCGGTTGTTCCGCCGCCAGGGTTTCAGCGCTCACCTCCCGATAGGTGACGTTGGCGGTTTGCGCTTCGAGCGCATGCAATTGCGCGACCTTGAGCGCCTTCGTGGCGAGGTCGATGCCGAGAACCCGGGCTCCTTTGCGGGCCATGGCATCCGCCAGAATCCCCCCGCCACAACCCACGTCAAGCACCTCCTTGCCCGACAAAGGACAGTGCTGGGAAAGCCAGTCCAGGCGCAGGGGGTTGATCTGGTGCAAGGGGCGAAACTCGCTGTCCTTGTCCCACCAGCGGTGGGCCAGGTCCGAGAACTTGGCCAGCTCGGCCGGATCGACGTTGGAGCTTGAGGTCATTGCCAGATTATCCGCAAAGCACGTGCCTCGAATTTCGCACGGGTCATTTCAGGAAACCGCCGGCGACGGTAACTACTCGGCATCCCGAGACCGCGCGCGGGCTCGGGACGCCGAGAAAGGCGTGTTTCGTTTCGGCCGACCGCGGCGCGGTACGGCGCAAGCGGTGCGCTTGTGTTGCCGGTGTGACTGCCTCCCGGCCCCACGCGCGAGCAGCAGGGCCAGGGCAATCAACCCCAGAACCAGCATCGCGTAGAAGCCCTTTGACTGCAGCCATTCAACCAACCCGCTGTCTGGCATGGTATGCACGCACCTCCATCCGGTTTTTGCCCGGGCCAGCCTGTATTGTGGTTTGTTTTGCCCGGGCGCGACACCATGGCCCAAGCGCATAGACTTGGCGGTTGCAACGTGCAGCTTTCGAGACCCCAAGGAGACATCGCATGAATCTGTTCGATCTGGAAGGCCAGGTAGCCGTCGTCACCGGCTCGTCGCGTGGCATCGGCCGCGCCATCGCCGAGCGGCTGGCGCAGCACGGTGCACGCGTGGTGATCTCGTCGCGCAAGCAAGCCGCCTGTGCCGAGGTGGCCGCGGCCATCAACGCGCAGTATGGCGCCGGACGCGCCATCGTCGTGCCGGCCAGCATCTCGTCCAAGACCGACCTTGAGCACCTGGTGGCCGAGACCCTGCGCCAATGGGGACGTATCGACGTCCTGGTCTGCAACGCGGCCAGCAACCCGTATTACGGGCCACAGGCTGGCATCGCCGACGAGCAGTTCCGCAAGATCCTGGACAACAACATCATTGCCAACCACTGGCTGATCAACTTCTGCGTGCCGCAGATGATCGCGCGCCGCGCCGGCTCCATCATCATCGTGTCGTCCATCGGCGGTATTCGCGGCACGCCGGTGATAGGGGCCTACGGCATCAGCAAGGCCGCCGACATGCAGTTGGCGCGCAACCTGGCGGTCGAGTACGGCCCGCACAATATCCGCGTGAACTGCATTGCACCGGGCCTGATCAAAACCGACTTCGCGCGCGCCTTGTGGGAAGACGCGGCCATGCTGGCGCAACGCACCGCCAGCACGCCGCTGCGCCGCATCGGCGAGCCGGACGAGATTGCCGGCGCCGCTGTTTTTTTGGCCTCGCGCGCCGGCTCGTTTGTTACCGGGCAAAGCCTGGTGATTGATGGCGGCGTGACGATCTAGGCATAGCCCGCCGGGCTCCCGAAGCAACGGCCTGCGCTACTTTTTTTGAATCGAGCCGCGAGATTTACGGGCAACACGGGCCTCCGGCAACAAGCCCTTGAACAGTTTGGTCAGGGCTGCCATCTTTTTCTGCGCAGCGGTTTCACCCAGCTCGCTGGCGAGCACATGCATGAGGTCCGTGCGGGCGTACCACAGAGTCTGGATACTGTCGGCACTGACGATCTTGCGGATGACCAGGCGCTGCTGTTCCCCATGCGTACCCGCAGCCATTGCGTCCAGCATCGCCTTGCGCAGCGCCGGCAACTGGGGCTCAGGTGTGGGCGCGGCCAGCGGACCGGCATGGCCCCACAAGCCATAAATACTCTTCAAGTTTGGTTTGGACCAGCGCATGGGTGGTGGGTGGGTGACCGCGCCAAGTGTATCCTTCAAATATCACGCTGGGCTCAGCCTGGACACCTGCCGGTGGGAGCACTTGTTCTGGCCGATTCCATGGGCAGTGGCGAACAGCCCTGGTGGGCAAGCTCTGCGCAAACCCGGCCATCGCAGCTCGGCCAGCGGCGTTACCGTCGCCGCGTCTACTGTGGCTTGTAGTTCGCGTTCTTTACCATCGTGGTCCAGGCCTGCGTAGTGGCCTGAACGCGTGCGGCCAACTCGGCCGGCGTGCTGGACGCGGCGGTAATACCCAGGCTGCTGAGTTGCTCGGCAAATTCATGCGACTTCACGATCTTGGTGATGGCTGCGTTATAGCTCTGGACCATGGCCGCCGGCGTATCAGCGGGCGCAAACATGGCGGTAAAAATCACTTCCTCGTAGCCCTTGATGCCCAGCTCGGCGTAGGTCGGCACGTCGGGCAGCAGGGGCAAGCGCGAGGTACCGTTCACGGCCACGATACGTATCTTGCCGGCCTTGGCGTGTTGGAGCATGGCGCCCACCGAACCTATGCCACCCGCAATCTGGCCGCCTACCAGGTCCAGCGCCACCGGACCGTCGCCGCGGTAGGGCACCGACCTGAGATCCGAGCCCAGCGCGCTGGCAACCACGCCCACCGCAAAATCCGGTGCGCTCGCCGGAGCCGGTACACCTACATTGCCCTTCCCGGGATTGGCCTTGGCCCACGCCGCAAAATCCTTCAGGCCGGCATTGGTATTGCCCACCGCCGTGGGGTTGATGGCGAACACATCGGGGTTGACGGCTACCAGGCCCACGGGAACAAAATCCTTCACCGTGTCATAACCGGGGTTGAGTAGGGTCAGCGGAATCATGGATACCGTATGGCTGTTGGACAGGAACAGCGTTTGCCCGTCGGGCTTGGCCGCCTTGAGCGCCTGGCCGGCGATCTGGCCGCCCGCGCCGGGCCGGTTTTCCACGATCACCGAACGGCCCAGTTCCTTCTCCATGCCCTGCGCGACATAACGCGCAATTACGTCGGTGCTGCCGCCGGCCGGGAAACCCACCAGTATCTTGATCGGGCCGCCCTGCGCCAGGGCGGACGCACCGGCAGCGACCAGGCTTATGGCGACCGCGATGCCGGCCAGGTTTCGGGAAGTAATGGAGAACGTCATGGTGCTGTATCTTTCAAGGTTGCGATGTGGATGAATACTACTTGAGATCGATTACCTGCCAGGTAATACAAACGCGGCCGCTTTGGTTCTACGATGGCACCATGAACAACTCCAGCACCCACCCGGTCCACCGATCCGCCCCGGCGCCGTTTGGCGAGCATCTGCGCAGCTGGCGCCAGCGCCGCCACCTGAGTCAGCTCGACCTGGCGACCGATGCCGAAATCTCTACGCGCCACCTGAGTTTTGTGGAGACCGGGCGCGCCGAGCCCAGCCGCGAAATGGTGCTGCGCCTGGCCGAGCGCCTGAACATACCGCTGCGCGAACGCAATACCCTGCTGGTGGCTGCCGGTTATGCACCCATGTACCGCGAACGTCCGCTGGACGACCCGGCGCTGGCGTCGGCGCGCCAGGCGGTGGACCTGGTCCTGAAAGGCCATGAGCCTTACCCCGCCCTGGCCGTGGACCGGCACTACAACGTGGTGGCGACGAACCGCATGGTTTCCGTGTTTCTGGAAGGCATCTCCGCCGAGCTGCTGCGGCCGCCGCTGAACGTGGTGCGCCTGAGCCTGCACCCCGGCGGCCTTGCGCCCCGTATCGTCAACCTGCTGCAATGGCGCACCCACATCTCCGAGCGCCTGCGGCAACAGATTGCCGTAACGGCCGACCCGGCGCTGGTGGATTTGCTGAAAGAGGTGCGAGCCTACCCGTTGCCCGCAGGGACCGGCGAACAGCATCTGGAAGGTGAACACCTGGGCGTCGTGATGCCGTTCCAACTGCGCTCGCCGGCAGGTGTGCTGAGTTTTATCAGCACCCTCACCATTTTTGGCACACCCAACGACGTGACACTGCAGGAACTCGCGGTCGAGTCGTTTTTCCCGGCGGATGAATTTACGGCTTCGGTACTGCGCGCAGGAGCAGGCTAGGCTACTTTGTGTTCAAGAGCGCCGGACGCCGGCGCTGTCAACTCGCGAAACCTGCCGGCATATGTTGTTCGTTGCCATTCACGGCCAGGCGCCGTATGGTCTGCGCTTGCGCGGGGTACTGCGCAATCAGCTCGGCCGCAATACCAGCCTCGAAACAGCCACCTGTAAAACCCGGGGCCATGGTGCAGCCGAACAGCGCATAGCGCCCACCCGGCACCAGGGAGCCGGCCTGCCATACGCCGGCCGGCACCACACACTGGACCCGTTGCCCGGCCGCGGGGTTGGTGCCCATCAGTACCTCCTCGCTACGGCCATCCGGGCGTAGCAGGACCAGTACAAACGGGTCGCCGCCATAGACGTGCCAGACCTCGTCATAGGCCAGCCGGTGGAAACACGACAGGCTCTCGGGGCTCTCGCTGTACAGGCCTATCATGGCGGTGCCGGCCGGACCACCACCCCCGCCAAGGACGTCCGAAAGCGGCCCGGCATTTTCTTGTGAACGCCAGGTGCTACGGTACAAGGTTCCCTCCACCGGAAGGCGATCAAAGCGGTAGTGGCGCAACATCGCGGCCGTGTCCGGGTGCACCGGCATACCGTCGAAGCGCGCCACATCAACCACGTCGACGATGGCGCTGGTATTGAGCGGGCCGTACAGATGCGGAAACAACTGGTCCGATGGAATTTCCGCCGGATCCCCCGCGCCTGCAGGATGCGCCGGCGCCTCGTATTTGAGCGGTGACGACAGCAGGCCAGCATCAACCACCAGCAGCGCCAGGTCGCTCTTGCCGGCATAAAAGGCCCTGACCACACCGTGCACCTGGTGGGCGCGCGAAAAATGGATAAACCCCTCGCTGGCCAGGCTCGGTGCCTGGTACGCGGGCAGTTGGCGCAATGCGGCGGCGGCCCCACGGGTGCTGATATGGAAGATGCAGGTGTCGGTTGGGAGGGACATGGTTGCGGTTGGCGGTGGGTGGAAAAAGGAGTGGCGGAGTCTCAATGGCGGTACAGCCAGGGCAGGTCCAGCAGGCGTTCACCCAATACCCTGAGCGCGGCGTCGCGGCCCAGTCGCAACAGCCCCTGGGCATGAAATATATGGCCGTTGCGGATCGCACGCGCCTGCACCCGCGCATTACGCTGCCAGCGCCGCACGGCATAAACACGCAGCGCGGCGTCCACCTCGCCGCCGGAATTTTCCAGCACCGCCGCAAGCGCGGCCGCGTCTTCAATCGCCATGCCCGCGCCCTGGGCCAGATAAGGGCGCATCGGGTGGGCGGCATCGCCCAGCAAGGCAACACGTCCCTGGGCGAGTTGGCCGGCTCCCGTCACAGGCGCACGGTCACACAGCACCCAGCAGCGCCAGGCTCCCATGGTGTTGACCATGTCCTGTAACGGCGCGCAGGTGTGTGCCAGCGCCACGCGCAGGCCCGAGGCGGTTGTGGTCTGTTCCCAGTTGGCAGGGTCGCCTGCCGTGCCATCGTTTGCCAGAGCGTCCGCGTCCGGCGAAGCAGCCGACGCCGCCTGCACGATACCCACCACGTTAAGCCATTCGCCCCGGCGCACCGGGTACTGCACCACATGTTGCCTGGCGCCAAGCCAGACCGTGATGTGCTGGCTGCGCAGCCGTGCGGGCAAACCGGCCTGTGGCACCAGCGCACGGTAGGCCACGTGACCGGTCGTACGGGGCAAACCGTCGTTCAACAGCCATTGGCGCACCACGCTCCACAAGCCGTCGGCTCCCAGCAATACATCGCCTTCCACGTGCAGGTTGCGCGCCGTACGAACAGCCACGCCCTGCCCGTCCTGTGACAGGCCCGAGACCTCGCTGTCCGTATGCAGTTCCACGTCGGGCTGCGCCCGCACCGCGTCCAGCAGCAGCTGGTGCAGGTCGGCACGGTGGACGGTGGCATACGGGGCGCCATAACGTTGCAGCGCCACCTCCCCCAGCCGCAGCACGCCCAGCTGACGACCCGAGGTCGCACTGCGCACTTCCAGGCATTGTGGGTACGCCGCAACTGCGTCCAGCGCATGGGCCAGGCCCCATGCGTGCAAAACCCGCGTGACATTGGGCCCGACCTGGATGCCGGCACCCATCTCGGCAAACTGCGCCGCGCGCTCGAACAATTGCACCTTGTGGCCGGCACGCGCGCAGGCCAGGGCCGCCGCCAATCCGCCAATGCCTCCGCCCGCAACAAGCACCCGTCTCGCCATACAAGCTATTGTGCCGTGCATGGTGGCGCAACAAACGCGGCGCTATGGCGCGCAGCAGCGCCAGCACCTGGATAGTGTGGCTGGCCGGATCGACCTCGAAGCGCACTGCCACGCGCGACGCAAACCGCTGGCCCATGATGCCGGTATAAGCCTGCAGCAGCCGCGGTTCCTCCGACAGCGCAACTTCCGGGCGGCGGCGCCAGATCGGTCGCGGCACGCAACAGCAGGTGGTCCAGGCGGTGCGGGCGGCGCCATTGCAGGCAGACGATGGCACTGGCAACCACGCAGGAGGTTGCCTCCCACAACATGGGTTGCCAGAACCCGTCATGACCCTGGCGCAGATACTCCTGCACCGAGACCGTCATCAGCAGCAGCCTTGGCCACAGGGCGAATCGGGCCCTGCCTGGGGCCAAAGGTGTTGGGGCCGGTGGTGCAGTTACAGGGAATTTACAAACGCCACCAATGCCTTGCGCTGTGCGCCGTCCATCCGCAACACCTGCGCCCGCGCGGCATCCGCTTCGCCGGCGTGCCACAAAACGGCTTCTAGCACGCCGCGGGCACGGCCGTCGTGCAGCAGTTGCTGG
>JANLPN010000263.1:0-2965 GCA_031367285.1 Betaproteobacteria bacterium
CTGCGTGTGGTGTTGACCGACATCAGCGAACGCCGGCTGATGCAAGCCGCGATGCAGGAGCGCGAGGCGCGTTACCGCGCCATGGTGGAATGGTCGCCGGCACCTATCGCGGTGCACCGCGACGGCAGAATTGTGTATGCCAACCCGGCCGCGCTCAGCTTGTTGGGCGCCCGCCACGCCGCCGAGCTATTGGACACACCGGTGCTGGACCGGGTGCACCCGGACTTTCGCGCCGGCGCCCTGGCGCGGATCGCACTGCTGCGCATTGAAAAAGCCGCCACACCGATGGAAGAGCAGCTTATGCTGCGGATGGATGGCGCGCCGATCCATGTCGAGGTGCAGAGCATACGGACCGTATTCGACGGCGCGCCGGCGATCCAGGTTGCCATGCACGATGTGAGCGAACGGGTTCGCCTGGGCACGGCGCTTCAGGCCCGCAATAACGAGCTGGAGGCGGCTCGCGCGGCGGCCGACAAGGCCAACCAGGCGAAGTCGGATTTCCTGTCGCGCATGAGCCACGAGCTGCGCACGCCCTTGCACGCGATCCTCGGCTTTGGCCAAATTCTGGAATCCGGCTCACCCGCGCCCACGGCATCGCAAAAACGCAGCGTGGACCAGATATTGCAGGCCGGCTGGTACCTGCTGGAGCTGATCAATGACATTCTGGACCTGGCGGTGGTCGAGTCCGGCACGCTGGCACTGTCGCTGGAACCGGTAGGGCTGGCCGGCGTCATGCTGGAATGCCGTGCCATGTTCGATCCGGAAGCGCTAAAACACGGCGTTCGCCTGGACTTCCCCGCGCTCGACGCGGCGACGTTCGTCAAGGCTGACCGGCTGCGCCTCAAGCAGGTGCTGATCAACCTGCTGTCCAATGCCATCAAATACAACCAGGCCGGCGGAACGGTGAGCGTGCACTGCGCCATGGTTGCCGGCGACCGTATTCGAATTGGCGTCGAGGACAGCGGTACCGGGCTCGACCCGGACCAACTGGCGCAGCTGTTTCAGCCTTTCAACCGGCTTGGCAAAGAGTCAAGCACGCACGAGGGCACCGGTATCGGCCTGGTGTTGTGCAAGCGGCTGATCGAACTGATGCAGGGCGCAATCGGTGTGCAGAGCACAGCTGGCAAGGGCAGCCTGTTCTGGATCGAGCTGGAGTTGGCACAAGCACCCGCGCCATTGGCATATTCCACTGGTAAACAGGAAACACCATGATCACCAAGCCCGAAATTCTTGCTGCCAGCATCCTGCTGGTGGACGACCAGCAAAGCAACATCGAACTGCTTGCGCAATTGCTGGGCGAAGCAGGTTACACCAACGTCACCTCGACGCTGCGGCCGCAGGAGGTGTGTGCGCTGCACCGCAAGAACCACTACGACCTGATTCTGCTCGACCTGCAGATGCCGGACATGGATGGCTTCCAGGTGATGGAGGGCCTCAAGTCCAGCGATGCCGAAGGCTACCTGCCGGTCATCGTGCTGACCGCCCAACCGGGCCACAAACTGCGTGCGCTGCAGGCCGGCGCGAAGGATTTCGTCAGCAAGCCGTTTGATCTGGTCGAGGTCAAGACGCGTATCCACAACATGCTCGAAGTGCGGTTGTTGTACAAGAAACTGGAGAGCCACAACCGCTTGCTTGAACAGATGGTGCGTGACCGGACCGCCGAGCTGGCGGAGAGCGAGGCACGTTACCGCTGCCTGACCGAGCTGGCCTCCGACTGGTTCTGGGAGCAGGACGGTAGCGGCAATTTCACCAAGGTCTCTGGCCCGGTGCTGGAGATGCTGGGAATACGGGTTGGCGCCTTTGGGGAAGAGGTGAGCCAGCATGAAATTTCCGGCTGGAACGAGCCCGAACGCGCCGAGCTGCGCGCCAAAATCGCGGCCCGCGAGCCGTTCCTGGACTTTACCTTCCACCGTATCAATGCCGACGGCTCACGGCAACAGTTCCGCGTCAGCGGAGAGCCGATGTTCAACCAGCGCTGCCAATTGATCGGTTACCGCGGGATCGGCCTGGAAATCAGGTAGCGCCAGTCGCGCGCCTTCCCGCGGGCGCGGCACTCCTGAGCCTGATTTTCGCGGGCGCGGCGCTGTGTACGCCAACGAACAGACGCGTGCCGCGTGCTCTGGGAGACTGGCAGCCGTACATGACTAACTTTTCCCTGCATTGGGGCGCATTCCCCGGCACCTGCGCCGGCGCAGGGTTGCCGGAGCCGCTCAGATGTTGACCACCTTGCACACCGTGCGACGCGAAGCGCTGAGGGCCACGCTGGCCCGGCGAGCCGGAAACGCGCCCACCACGCGCAGCGTGGCCGATGCGGCGCTGGGCATCTGGCAGCAGATCGCTGCGCGGCTGGAGCCGGTGATCGGCGCCGGCGGCGTTGACGTGTTGTTCGGACGCTCGCTGCACCTGACGGGCAAGGCCTTCCCCTGGCTCGCCGCAGCCGGGGCAAAAGGCAACAGCGCCGCATCGCTGGGCAGCTTGCGGGCCTGTCTGGAGACGCATGAAACGCAGGTAGCCGCCGCGGCCGGCCTGGCACTGCTGGCGGGGTTCACCGAACTGCTGGCCGGCCTGATCGGAGAGTCTCTGACGGATCGTCTGCTGGGGAATGTCTGGCTGTTGCCTTTGGCAATTTCTGAACTGGAGACTACGCAATGAATGACAGGGTCGAACCGCTTCAAGCCATGGAGAGCCCTCCCGGGGGACAGCGTGGTACGCCCAGCGACAAGCATGGCGGCCCCGTAAACAGCAAGGTTGAAATACGCCGTCTGGCCACCGGTGTGCCGGGTCTGGACGCCGTGCTTGGCGGTGGGCTGCCTGAATTTTCATTCAATCTTATAGCCGGGCCGCCAGGCTCCGGCAAGACCACGCTGGCGCACCAGATCATGTTCAACCTGGCCAGCAGGGAGCGGCCGGCGCTGTTCCTGACAGTGTTGGGCGAGCCGCCCTTGAAGATGCTGCGTTACCAGCA
>JANLPN010000266.1:0-6109 GCA_031367285.1 Betaproteobacteria bacterium
TTTTCCTGACCGCCGGCTTCCTGGGCATGATGTATTACTTCATCCCGAAGCAGGCGCAACGGCCTATCTACAGCAACCGCCTGTCCATCGTCCACTTCTGGGCGCTGATCTTCACCTACATGTGGGCCGGCCCGCACCACCTGCACTACACCGCGCTGCCGGACTGGACGCAATCGGTGGGCATGGTGTTTTCACTGATCCTGCTCGCGCCGAGCTGGGGCGGCATGATCAACGGCATCATGACGCTGTCGGGCGCCTGGCACAAACTGCGCGATGACCCCATCCTGCGCTTCCTGATCGTGTCGCTGTCGTTTTACGGCATGAGCACTTTCGAAGGGCCGATGATGTCCATCAAGACCGTCAATGCCTTGAGCCACTATACCGACTGGACCATAGGGCATGTGCATTCGGGTGCGCTGGGCTGGGTCGGACTCATCACCATGGGCAGCATGTACTACCTTATTCCACGCCTGTTCGGGCGTACCCAGATGTACAGCGTCAAGGCAATCGAGGTCCACTTCTGGAGCGCCACCATCGGCATCGTCATCTACATCGCCGCCATGTGGATCGCCGGTGTGATGCAGGGCCTGATGTGGCGGGCAGTCAACCCCGATGGCACCCTCACGTACACCTTTGTGGAGTCCGTGAAAGCGACCTTTCCGTTCTACGTGCTGCGCCTGATCGGCGGGCTGATTTATCTGGGCGGCATGCTGGTGATGTTGTGGAACCTGTTCAAGACCGCGACCTCGGGCTCGGCCGTCAGCGTAGACATTCCCTTGGCCGCGGCACCCGCCTGAGAAAGAACAACACCATGGCAAACGACACGTCGGGCTCCGGCCCTTCGCACGAAAAAATAGAGACCAACAACCTGCTGATGATTGTGTTGATCCTGCTGGTGCTGCTGGTGGGCGGGCTGGTTGAAATTGTTCCGCTGTTTTTCCAGCGTTCGACCACCGAACCGATCAAGGGCATACAGCCCTATACGGCACTGCAACTGGCCGGCCGGGATATTTACACGCGCGAGGGCTGCTACAACTGCCATTCGCAGATGATCCGGCCGTTTCGGTCCGAGACGCTGCGCTACGGGCATTATTCGGTGGCCGGCGAATCGGTCTACGACCACCCGTTTCAGTGGGGCAGCAAACGCACCGGGCCCGATCTGGCGCGGGTGGGCGGCAAATACAGCGACGAGTGGCATCGCATCCACCTGAACAACCCGCGCGACCTGGTGCCCGAGTCCAACATGCCAGCCTATTCCTGGCTGGAGAAAAACCTCGTGGACGCCGAGTCCCTGCCAACGCATATGAAGGCCTTGCGCATCGTCGGAGTGCCCTATACCGATGCGCAGATCGCCAAGGCCTCCGAGGATGTCAAAGGCAAGACCGAGATGGAGGCCATGATCGCCTTTCTGCAGGTGCTGGGCCTAGCGCTCAAGTGAAGGAGTCGATGTGATGGATGTCAATACCCTGCGCTCCATCGTCACGGTGGCAAGCCTGCTGGTTTTCCTGGGCATTCTGGGTTGGACCTGGTCACGCCGCCGCAGTGCCGATTTCGAACAGGCGGCGAACCTGCCTTTTGAGCAAGACTGAACGGGACACCTGATGAGTGATTTCACAAGCAACTTCTGGTCGTACTACGTCTCGGTCATTACCCTGGTCAGCATAATTGCCTGCCTGCTGCTGCTCTGGTTCAGCGGCAAGGCGCGCGCCATGACGGCCAGCGACAACACTACCGGCCACGTGTGGGACGGCGACCTGCGGGAAATGAACAACCCGTTGCCGCGCTGGTGGGCCTGGCTTTTTGTAATCACCATCGTGGCGTCCCTGGTCTACCTGGCGCTGTATCCAGGATTGGGCTCGTATGCCGGTACGTTGAAATGGACCTCCATCGGCGAACACACGGCCGAGATGGAGAAAGGCGAGCGCGAAGCGGCACCGCTGTACGCGAAGTTTGCGGCCATGAAGGTGGAGGACGTCTCCCGGCAGCCCCAGGCCATGGCCATTGGCGAGCGGCTGTTCATGAACAACTGCTCCCAATGCCACGGCTCGGACGCACGTGGCAGCAAGGGGTTTCCCAACCTGGCCGACGGCGACTGGTTACACGGCGGGTCACCCGAGAAAATCGTGGAGACCATTACCAAGGGCCGTATCGGCAACATGCCGCCCATGGCCGCGGCAGTAGGCACGCCGGACGACATCAAGAATCTTGCCAACTATGTGCTGAGCCTGTCCGGCAGCCCCAACGACTCGTTGCGGGCGGCGCTCGGAAAGTCAAAATTCACCGCCTGCGCGGCCTGCCACGGAAATGACGGCAAAGGCAACCCCGCGCTGGGCGCGCCCAATTTGAGCGACGACATCTGGTTGCATGGTTATGGTGAAAACGCGATCGTTGCCATGGTGAACAAAGGCATGACGAACCAGATGCCGGCGCAGGAGGGCAAACTCGGTGCCGCACAAATCCATGTGCTTGCTGCGTATGTGTGGGGCCTGTCGAACGGGCCCGCCGTGGCGGCAAACTGAAGCCCGCGTACCCCGACCCCATGGAAACAACGGCGCGCAAAGTCATTCCGATTCTGGGCGTCGCGGTGGAGCCCGAGATGGTGTCGCTCTACGAGGCGCACCAGAAGATTTATCCGCGCAGCGTGTCCGGCCTGTTCTCCAACTGGCGTTGGGGGCTGGTGTTCCTGACACAGCTGGTTTTTTATGGAATGCCGTGGCTGCAATGGGGCGGGCGCCAGGCGGTGTTGTTCGACTTGGGCGCGCGGCGCTTTTATATTTTCAACCTGGTCCTGTACCCGCAGGACTTCATCTACCTCACCGGCATTCTGGTGATTTCGGCCTTGTCGCTATTCCTGTTCACGGCCGTGGCGGGGCGCCTGTGGTGTGGTTACGCGTGCCCACAAACCGTGTACACCGAAATATTCCAGTGGATCGAGAAGAAGATCGAGGGTGACCGCTCGGCCCGGCTGCGCCGTGACGCCGCGCCCTGGAATGCGGACAAGGTCTTGCGCAAGAGCGGAAAGCACCTGGCGTGGCTGGCCGTGGCGCTATGGACCGGGTTTACCTTTGTGGCCTACTTCACGCCGCTGCGCGAACTGGGCCGGGAGCTGCTGGCCTTGCAGATGTCATCCTGGGAAGTCTTCTGGGCCGGTTTTTACGGGTTTGCGACCTACGGCAACGCCGGCTTCATGCGTGAGCAAGTGTGCAAACACATGTGCCCGTATGCGCGTTTCCAGAGCGCCATGTTCGACCGGGACACGCTGATCGTGGCCTACGATGAACAGCGCGGTGAGCCCAGGGGCCGGCGAGCGCGCAAGGCCGACCCGGTGTCGCTCCAGCTCGGTGCCTGCGTGGACTGCAGCCTGTGTGTACAGGTCTGCCCGACCGGCATCGACATTCGCAAGGGACTTCAATACGAATGTATCGGTTGCGGCGCCTGCGCGGATGTCTGCGACACGGTGATGGACAAGATGGGTTACGCGCGTGGCCTGATCAAGTATTCGACCCAGAACGCGGTTGGCCAGCACTGGGGCCTGGGCCAGACTTTGCGCCACGTGTTGCGCCCGCGCGTGCTGGTGTATGCAGCCATCCTGGGCGCCGTAGTGCTGGCGATGGCAGTCAGTCTGTACCTGCGTACGCCGTTCAAGGTGGACGTGGTGCGCGACCGCGGCGCATTGGCACGCATCGTTGCGGGCGGCAAGCTGGAAAACGTATTCCGGCTCCAGATCATGAATGCCACCGAGGCCGCGCAGCGCTACAGGATCATGGTGGGGGGGCTGGAAGGTGTGGCGGTGGCGTCGGACGACACGGTGCAGGTCGAGGCCACGCAGTCGCGCTGGGTTGCGGTACGTGTGCAGCTGCCGTTTGATGCCGCGCCGCCCGGGTCACACGCCATCCAGTTCGACATTGAAGGGCTGGGCTCGCAGCAGCACGTGCGTGAGAAGTCGGTTTTTCTGGTTCCGCGTTAGTTAGTGTTAGTAGTTCCACGTCAAGGATGCAGCATGTTGCCCCAACCCATTGACCGTTCACCCGCCTGGTGGCGTTTTGGCCTCGTATGGCTGGTTATAGCCGGCCCGGCCATCGTGGTGGTGGCCAGCTTCATTACCTTGTACCTTGCCATTTCCCGACCTGACCCGCTGGTGGACGAAGACTACTACCGCAAGGGTATCGAGATCAACAAGACGCTCGGCAACCCTGCCACCCTGGCTCCCGCAGTGGAGGGCCGCAACCACGCCGCAACCGGGGTCGCGCCGCCAGTCCCAAGGTCCGCCAAGCCCTGATCGCGCCCGCGCGCGCCACAAGGAGCAACAATGAATACACAACGATGGATGTGGGTGGCCTGGCCGGCTTTCCTGGTGGCTGGTGTTCTGGAGATACTGGTCTTTGCGATGGTGGACCCGCAGGATCTGCACTGGTTCGGGCAAGCGGTAACGCTGTCGCGCCAAGGCGTCTACACCCTGTCATTTTTCGTGTTCTGGGCCGTGGCCATGGTGTCCAGCGGCCTGACGGCACTGCTGGCCATGCCACCGGCAGAAGTCAACCAGGGCGTTGTCCCGGAACAAGGCGGCGGTTCCGGCCGGATGGTTATTGAATCCAGCGACAGACAACATTAGCTGAGCCCGGACGATGCACGCCGCATTACTTACCACCGCACTGCTGATGGGGCTGGCCGGCGGTCCCCACTGCGTGGCCATGTGTGGCGCGGCGTGTGCGGGTATCGCGCGCTCAGGCGGCGGGCGAGAGAGCCGCGCGATGTGGCAATTTCAACTGGGCAGAGTTGCCGGTTATTCGGCCATGGGCGGCGTGGCCGGCGCGTCCATGCAGGGCGTCGGGTGGTTGACAACCCAGTCTGCGGCCGTGCGGCCGTTGTGGACCCTGTTCCACGTCGCGCTTATCGCGCTAGGCCTGATGCTGGTGTGGAGGGCGCAGCAACCGGTGTGGCTGGAGAGCAGCGGCAAGGCGATCTGGACGCGCGCCCGGTCATGGGTCGGCGCCCGCCGTGCGCCGCTGGTCTTCGGCACGGTATGGGCCCTGTTGCCATGCGGCTTGCTGTATTCGGCACTGCTGGTTGCCGCGCTAAGCGGCCAGGCGTTGGAGGGCGCCCTGGTGATGGCGCTGTTTGCACTGGGCACCAGCGTGTCCCTGATGGCCGGCCCCTGGTTGTGGCTGCGCCTGCGAGGGCAAAACGCCGGGCCGTGGGGCGTGCGCCTGGCGGGCCTGGCATTGGCTGCAAGCTCGTCCTGGGCGGTGTGGTTGGGGCTGGTGCACGACGCCGCCCCATGGTGCATTACGCCCTGAAATCGGGGCACCACTCCAGCGCTTGATCGTCAGCGGAGTACCGGGCATAGTCCGGCGCCCGCGCCATGCGACCGTACCTGGGTAGGCCATCTGTCGCGCGACGCATGCGTGTGCCGATAGGGCGGCCCGCAGCTAACGTGTGGTGCGATACTTGAGCTCACGCGGTTCCATCCATACCCACGCGAAGTAGACGCCGCTCGACGCGCAGAATTATGCATAAATATGCTCTGAAGAACGTCCCTGTTTGGTTCGCCAGGACGACGCTTCCCGACCCGCGCAAGAGATAGGCCGCGAAGACCAGCGTTCGAATGGGTACCATGCAATTTGACAATCTGCCATGAGTCCAAAGTGGCGCGTGCTCGGACTCGGCTTCATTGTCGCAATCCTGGGGGCGATGTCGGCGGTCACACCATGGTCGTGGCTAATGGAAGAGGAGATTGGACTTTCGCTGTTGTTCCGCATGCGAGGGCCGCGTCAACCCCCACCCGGCATCGCGGTGGTCGCCATAGATCTCGAGGCAGCGCAGTCTCTGGGGCAACCTCTCCGCATTGCGGAATGGCCGCGCACCCTGCACGCACGCCTTGTCGAAGGTCTGGCAAATGCTGGCGCGCGTGTGATTGCCATGGACATCTCGTTTGCCACGCCAGCGCGCTCAGCATACGAAGACAGCGCGCTGGCAGCAGCCCTGAGAGGCGCTGGCAATGTCGTCCTGCTGGATTTCCTGGAACGGCTGCCGTCGGCCGAAAGCGGCTACGTTGTCGAACGCAGATTGCCGCCTGTTCCTGAACTGGCGGCCGCCGCGGCCGCTCACG
>JANLPN010000309.1:0-15400 GCA_031367285.1 Betaproteobacteria bacterium
GCCGGCGGGCAGGCGGGCTGGATCGATTTCATCCCCAACTATTTCTCCGAGATCCCGATCCAGATCGAACGCGGCCTGATCCCGGCCGATGTGGTGTTCGCCATGGCGTCTCCCATGGACGCCCATGGCTACTTCGCCATCAGCCTGGCTGCCGACTACACCATGGCCGCGATTGCCAAGGCGCGGGTGGTGGTGCTGGAGGTCAACCCCAACGTGCCGTTTGCCTACGGGCGCTGCCACGTGCACCTGTCGCAGGTCACCGCGCTGGTGGAAAGCAGCGAGCCGGTGCTGGAAGTGGGCTTGCCGAAAATCGGGCCGGTGCAGGAGGCCATTGGCAAATACGTGGCCGACCTGATCGAGGACGGCTCGACGCTGCAGATAGGTTACGGCGGCATCCCCGACGCCGTGGTGATGCAGCTTACGCACAAACACGACCTGGGCATACACACCGAGATGATTGGCGACGGCATCCTGAGCCTGGTGGAGAGCGGCGCGGTGACGAACCGGCGCAAGAATTATTTGCCGGGCAAGATGGTGGCGACGTTTGCGCTGGGCTCCAGCAAGCTCTACCGCTTCATGGACCGCAACCCGGGCCTGGAAATACACCCCGTGAACTTCACCAACGACCCGGCGCTGGCCGGGCAGAACGACAAGCTGGTAGCCATCAACGCCACCTTGCAGATCGACCTGCTGGGGCAATGCGGCTCCGAGAGTCTGGCGCATCTGCCTTATTCCGGCACCGGCGGCCAGTCCGACTTCGTACGTGCCGCCAACCGGTCGAACGGTGGCAAGGCCTTTATCGTCGTGCCGTCCACGGCCAAGGGCGACAGCATCTCCCGCATCGTGCCCTGTCTCTCGCCGGGCACCCATGTGAGTACAAGCAAAAACGACATCAACTACGTGGTGACCGAATACGGCGTGGCCCAGCTGCGCGGCAAATCCGCCAAACAACGTGCGCGCGAGCTTATCGGCATCGCACATCCCGACTTCCGTGCCGAGCTGGGCGAGCAGGCCAAACGCATGAACCTGTTTTAGTTCCGACATAACTTGGGTACAAGTTAGTCTCCACTGAAACTACGTTTTAGCGCTTGTTCGCAATCAAGCTGCGGGAGCGCACAAGAAAATCAAACTTTTGCGTTTTCTAGTGCGCACCGGATGAAAGCGGTCAGCAGCCCGTCAAGCATTTGGCGTCGCCGTCGAACTCCATGGTGCGTCCGCTCAGTGACAGGTGTACCTTGCGGCCCTCGACCAAGCGCACGAATTCCTCGGTACGGCTGCCGGCCCGGAGTTTGCCGCCGTCGGTGGCTTCTTCACTCGAATGCGAGGGGATGACGGCCGCCGGGTGCAGCAGCACATTCACCGCATAGGCGGCTTCTTCCGAGGGCATGGTGGTGGCACCGAGGTTGACGATGGCCAGATTCGGTTTGTAGAAGTCGCCGATGATGGTTTTCATCTCGCTCATGATGCCGGTGTCGCCGGACAGATAGACGCGCAGCCCATTGCTGAAGACCAGCACGAAGCCGTTGGCGTGTCCCAGGTAGGCGTTCAGGTCGTCGGGCAACAGCGGTAGTCGCGCCGACTCGGTCAACATGCCGCGCGCGGCGTTGTTGCTGTGCGCCGCGTACACCGTGGTGATCTGCACCCCCTTGGTTTGCCCCGCAAGCTTGAAAGTGCGCTTGCCGCCGAGTTGCACGCCGGCCCGACAAGGCGCCTGCAAGGGCACCACCGTGTCGCGCGCCAAGCCGGTTTCGACACAGTTTTCAACTGGCTTGCCGAGGATGGTCTCCACTTTTTTTGCCAGGAAACCGGCCATGTCGATGCCGGTCATGATGGCCGAATTTTTTGCCGCGATTATCTCCCCCGTATTGGTTGCCGGAAGCGCGCTCACCACGGCAGGCCGGGCACAGGTGCCGGCGTTGGGGCCGGTGATCTTGTTGGCGCCGATGTGGTCGCCGTGGGCATGGCTTAACAGCATCACGTGCACCTCGCCCAGGCGCGGGTCGGTCGCGCCGGCCACCGACGCACCCACGTCGTAGACGATGCGCACACCGGTCGGGTCTTCGAACAGCATGGCCCGGTCGGTGGCGCAGTATTCGCCGGCATGCGAGCCCAAGGGTGTGATCTTGACGGTCGGGCTCTGCGCCAGCGCCGCGGCGGCAGCGGTGCACACCAGCCACAGAAAGAGGGACCGCATCGCGCGAGTTTGCATGGCTGGCTCCAGAGGGTAGGTGAGGGGCCGGTTATTGGTACCTGTCTCGTCGTGTGGGCCCCCAGGCGGTGACTGTACCCCCAAGGGCGACGGACGGGAAATGGTGCCGGCCGCGACAGGCTGGCGCACTACACTGGGCTTGACCCAAAGTGAAAACCCTGGAAACCGGCCCACCGGGCAAAACATCCGTGATGACAAAAAGGCTTTTCCCAATTCCTCGCGAAGAGGTTCTGAATCTCGCGCCCTTTGAGGGCCTGGGCCTGGCGCAAATTCGCCTGCCCGTCAGCCCGGACGAGCTGGCGGCGGCGCGTGCGGAACTTCTGGCCAGTCCGTTCCTGGGATTCGATACCGAAGTCAAACCCACGTTCAAGGCGGGTGAAGCCCTGCGCGGCCCGGACGTGGTGCAGTTTGCCACCGGCAGCCACGCCTTTGTGTTCCAGATGCACGAGGCCGGCAACGAGGCGCTGGTGCGTGAAGTGCTGGCTGCTGCGGCGGTCGTCAAGGTCGGCTTCGACCTGCGCAGCGACCAGAAGCAGCTGATGCTGCGCCTGGGTGTACACGCCCAGCCGCTGCTGGACCTGGACTTTGTATTCCACGCGCGTGGCTACCCGAAATCCATAGGCGTGAAAGCCGCCATCGCGCTGTTGTTCAACCAGCGGCTCATGAAGTCCAAACGCGTGACCACGTCCAACTGGGCCAACCGCAAGCTGGATGACAGGCAGGTGCTGTATGCCGCGAACGACGCCTATGCGGCCTGGGCAGTGCTGGATGCGCTGGGGCTGCCTGCCCACGAGTTGCCTATCTGGGCCAACGGGCTTTCGATGGGGCCAGCGCCAGACAAGTCAGCCTGCCGCGATTAGGACCTGAGCAGGCCCTGGTTCGTTGGCCCGTATCTTGGCGTCGTCGGTTCCGTGAACCTGGTTGAGCACGATATGGAAAACGCTGCCAACACCCGGTGTGCTGCGCACGCCGACGCTGCCGCGCTGTGCCTCGACCAGGCGGCGCGTGAGCGCCAGGCCCAGGCCTGCCCCCTGTTGCTGCTTCGCGAGCCCGGCATCGACCTGCTGGTACTCGGTGAACAGGCGCGGCAAGTTGGCCGCCGCGATGCCGATACCGGTGTCTTCGACCTCCAGCCGGAAGTGCCCGGCACCCTGGGCGCGCGCCCGCAGCGTTACCCGGCCGCCGTCGGGTGTGAACTTGATGGCGTTGGATACATAGTTGTAGAGAACCTGCTTTAGCCGTAGCGGGTCGAGCACCAGATGGTCCAAAGCCGGGTCAATGTCGGCGATGATCCGGAGCTGCTTGCGCAGAATCTCGGGGCCCAGGATGTCGTTCACTTCCTTGACGACCGCAGGCAGGTCGAGCGGCTCGGCGAAGAACTCGAACTTGCCGGACGCCACCTTGGACAGGTCAAGCACGTCGTTGATCAACTGCAAAAGATGGCGCCCGCTGGTGCCGATGTGGCCCAGAAATAGCTGGTGCTCCGGCGCTTGCGGCTGCACCGCCCCCGAATGCAGCAGATCGGCAAAACCAATAATGGCGGCCAGTGGTGTGCGCAATTCGTGCGACATATTGGCCAGGAACAGGCTCTTTAGCCGGGTGGCTTCCTGAATCTGGCGGTTCTCGCCTTCAAGGTATAGCGCTCTGGTGCGCGATGCATCGGCCAGATGGCGCTGCGCCTGCAGGGCCCGCGCCATGCGAAGGCGCTCGATGGCATTCTCGAGCGCCTGGGTCAAGGTTTCGGGCAACATCCAGGCCTTGCCGACGTAGTCGTGTGCTCCGGCACGCAAGGCGGCTTGGCTGAGGCCGAGTTCAACCGATGCGGTAAGCACCACGATGGGAACGCGCGGCAGACCGTCTTCATCACGCGGGAGCCGGGTCAGCACTTCCAGCCCGTCGGCATCTGGCAGACCGAGGTCCAGCACCACGCAGTCGGGCAGCGGCAGGCTCGCGCACAGACGCAGCCCCTGCTCGGCCGACGCCGCCTCGGCGAAACGGTAGGGCCGGCTGGAGCCTTTTAGCAGCGCGGCCCGGGCTTCCGCGCGGTCGAGCGGGTTGTCGTCCACGATAAGAACGTACAGCGGCAGGGCCGTGCTCATGGTGAGCGCTGCTGGCGTGAAGGCGGAGCGGGGCGGCCGGGCAAGGCCACGCGGTTCAGCCAATACTCGAAGATGGCATCGACGGTGCGCAGGCAATCACTGTGTTGCACCTGTTTTACGTGGTAAGCATTCGCGCCCGCACCATAAAACGCGTCACGCTCGTAAGGGTTGGCGCTGCTGGTGAATATGACGGCCGGCATGCCGGCCAGCAAGGGATTGCGGCGCACCTGCTGCAGGAACGTCAGCCCGTCCAGGCCTGGCAGGTTGTAGTCCAGCAGCATGAAGGCAAAGAGGCTGGAGCCGTCTAGAGTAAGCAGTTCTTGCGCAATGTCGGCGTTGGCGGCGCGAACCAGGCGGATGGGCACAGGGGCGCGGCCGGCGGCCTCGACCACGGTGTCGAAATCGTCGTCAGAGTCCTCGACCACCAGCACCGCGCGCCGCTCCGCATCAACCGGGTCGTTGCGCATGGGCCGCCCCTTTGGCCGGATGCTTGCCCGGCAGCGTGAAATAAAAGGTCGTTCCCAGGCCGGATTGCGAATCGAACCAGATTCGCCCCTTGTGTTGCTCAACCATCTTGCGGGCTATGGTCAGGCCGGCGCCACTGCCGCCGCCAAAGGCGTCCTGCGCGTGCAGGCGTTTGAAGATCGCGAACACGCGGTCCTGGTGCCGGTCTTCGATTCCGATGCCGTTGTCACGCACGTAGAACAGGGTGTCGTCCCTGGCTTCGTCCGGCGTCGAATCCGGTCGCGGCCGGGCCGCCGAAGCATCCTGCACCAGGATGTAGCCCACTTCGACCCAGGGCTGGTCCTTGTCGTTGTACTTCACGGCATTGGATACCAGGTTGGAGAACACTTCGCGAACCCGCACGCGGTCACAGCTTGCCACCGGCAGGGGCCGCGGCACGCGCAGTTCGGCCCTGCTTTCGGCCAGGCGGGCGCCGAGCATTTCCACCGCCTCCGCGAGAACCGGGCCGAGATCGGTGTCGGTGTAGTCCAGCGACAGGCGGCCCACACGCGAGTAGTGCAGCAGCGCATCGATCAGCGTGTCCATGCGTACCGTCAGCCGCAGCAGCCACTCAAGCCTGTCGGCGTCCTGCGGGCGGCCGGCTTTGGCGTCTTCCAGCAAGCGGTGCACGTACTTGTTGATCCCCCGCAATGGTTCCTTCAGGTCATGGCCGGCGACATAAGCGAAGGCGTCGAGTTCGGCATTGCTGCTCGCCAATTGGACGTTCGCTTCGGCCAAGCGCTCTGCGCGCTGCACCACCTGCTCCATCACCATGCGGCGCAGTTTTTGGGCGGCCTCGATCTCCACCTTTTTCCAGTGTGGGGAGCGCCCGCGCACCTGCTCTTGCCAGAGGTCAAAACTTCGCCGCGGCGTCAGCCGCGGCCCCTGCGGGCCCACCGCCGTCGGCTTCTCCTGCGGGTTGCCGGCCCAGTTGAAGGTCTGCATCTGCTCGCCCCGAAACCACAGGATGAGGGTGCTGTCGGCATGCCGCGACAGCACGGTCGCCAGCACCCCGCTGGCCAAGGCGGCATAAGCGCTGGCCGGCGGATACACGGCACCCAGCCCATCGGTGGCAAACGTCAGCAGCCGGTCGGGCGCCTGGTCGATGCGCTCACGCAGCCACACTGCCAGCAGCACCAGCTGCTGCTCGTCCGGGGTAAGGCCAGCGGTCAGCCAGAGCCCGCTCTGGCACACCGCCACACCGTCGGCCCGAATGCCGTCAAGCAGGCCCGGAGCAGGCTGGCTGGCGACCGAAAGCTCGCCATCGCCCGCGGCCCGCGCCAACACCGCGAGATGCACCGCGTCGAGATGGAGGCGGTATTGCAGATGCTCGCGCAACTCGGCCTGGGCGATTTCGAGCGACGTGATCTGCGCCAGAAACTCCGCGGCGGAGCGCAGCGGATACGGCAGCGCCTTGGGTGTGTAGTGGTGGCACGCGATCAGCCCCCACAACGCGCCGTCGCGCAGGATCGGCATGGTCAGGGTGGCCGCTACACCCATGTTCTGCAGGTACTCGGTGTACATCACCGATGCGCCACGCAGTGCGCAATGGGTCATCTCCAGCGGGCGTTGGGTGTCCGGGTTGAGCAGAGGCACCATCTCGCACAGTTCACCCTGGGCGTCCGGCAAGGGGCGAACGCCGATCTTCTTGAAGATCTCGCGCGCCGGCCGCGGGATGTCCGCCGCCGGGTAACGCAGCCCTCGCCAGGACGGCAGATCCCCGCGCCGCGCATCGGCCATCACCTCCCCGCTGTCATCGGCATGAAAGTAGTACACCATGGACCGGTCAAGCCCGGTGATGCTGCGCGCCTCGTGGGCCACCACCTCGCAAAACTCCGCCAGCGACTGCGTGGACTTGAGGCGGCCGATGGTTTTCCTGACCATCGAGAAGTAGTCGCCGTCCTGGCCCAGCACGGGCGGGCCCCGGCCACTCGGCTCCATCTCGAGCAGCAACACGCCGTCGGCCAGGTGAACGGTCATGTCCATGTCCACCGCGCTGGTGCCACCGGTTGGCTGCGGCAACCGGGCTGTGACCGCATAACAGGGGTTGCCGTCCAGCGCCTGGGTGCTGATCACGCGCTGGATGCTGTGTGCAGCGGCCTCGCCAACAAGCTGCGACAGCGTTTTCCCCAGCACCTGGTCCACCGGCAGTGCCGTCCAGCGCTCGCAGTTTTCGCTGGCCTGTGTTACGACCAGGTCGGCCGGGCGCAACGCCAGCAGCAGGCCATGGGCCTGGATGCAGCCCGGTGTCTGCACCGGTTCGTCGTCGCAATTGGAGAGTGATATGCCGTGGCGCTTGATGCTGTACGGAACAGGCAAGCGGTTACCGGCCGTCATGCTCAGGGCCAGACAAAATGGCTGCCCCGCGCACTCGCAGGCCCCTCAAGCCAGAAGCGGACCTCGGCGGCAAGTGTCATTACGTCCACCGGTTTGGCGATGTAGCCATCGAAGCCGGCAGCCCTGAGCCCCAATTCGTCGCCCTTCAAGGCATGTGCCGTAAAAGCCACGATCACGATCTGCCGCGTTTTGGTGTCGGCCTTCAATTGCCGCGTCAACTCCATGCCGTCCATGACCGGCATCTGTATGTCCATCAGGATCACGTCGGGCTGGAATACCGGTATGCACAATTGCGCCTGGCTGGCGCTGGAAGCCGTTTCAACCAGATAACCGGCCGCGTTCAAAACGAACTTCGTCATTTCGATGAACATTTCGTTGTCATCGACGACCAATACGCGTGTCTGGGTCATATTTGTTGAGTGTCCAAGTCTATGAATGCCTCTCAAGCACTCGGCGCCAGTGTCGCGGCCTACAGTCACGCCGTCTGTACGCCAGCGAACACTCGCGATTGATTTAGAACCTGTTCGTAAACAAGACGACCCTGCGTTGTGAGGCGAAAGCGAGGGATGCTAGGCGCAAGCCGCGACGCGGCGTTGCGCCATGTCATCCGGGGTGAATTCCTTGCCATTGTGGAATTGCACCCCTTTGCGGATCTTGAAGACCCAAGCATTGGCATCTGGCGACGAGTTCCATTCGATTGCCAGCAGCGGGGTCAAGGTGCCCGCAGGTGTCTGGCGCAGTAGCTGCTCACCCCAGGAGCGCCCGACATGGGAAGCCATCGCACTGGCGGCGATCGCCGGGTCCAGACTATCGATGGCGGAGCCGCTTTGCAGGCCGAATTTCAGTGTCCCGCCCCAGAAAATCCCTGCGGGAACCGCGCCCCAACGCGCCCTGCTGGCGGAAGTACGCGAGTCGTGGCCCACGCAGAGCAGAACAAGCTGAGTGCCGAACAGGTCTACTTGGATCCCTCGGCGTTAAGGATCCGGATGACCTTGCTGGTGAGGTCATGTTTCGGGTTGAAATACACCGCCTGTTGCAACACCATGTCGTATTTTTCGGTCTCGGCAACCTGTTTCACCACCAGATTGGCGCGCTCCATCAAACGCTGCAACTCTTCGTTGGTGCGCAGGTCGATATCCTCCTGCAGTGAGCGGCGCGCGCGCTGGAATTCGCGGTCCATATCCGCAAGCTGCTTTTGACGGGCGATGCGCTGGCTCTCGGACAGGGTGGGCGTTTCACGTTCAAACGCGTCGGTCATCGTTTTCAACGCCGTGCCCTGATCGGCCACGGCCCTCTCGCGCGGCGAGAACTCCTGCTGCAGTTTTAGCCGCGCGGCCGTGGCGGTATTGGCTTCTTTCAATATCCGGTCCGGGTCAACCACGGCGATTCGAACGCCCTGGGCCGGTGTATGCGCGTGTGCCAGCATCAGCGAGGCGGCAAGAAAAATACTGAAACCGCGGCGGCGTAAAAAATGGCTCATGGAGAATTGGATCCGATCTGAAAATGCCGGCAGTGCCGGGTGGGTGGCACATGTTTTGTCGGACAGCGTTTGTGCAACGATAGTTCCCACGCCAGCAAGTGTATGCGGCCTGCGGGGCGGGCCGCTTGCGGCTATCCCGGAGATTGCGGGAAGCCCGATAAATCGGTTTACGGGTCGAGGTCGTTGTCCATCGGGCGCTGCGTCCTGGCACGCCGCAGAAGAATTTTCAGCAGCACCGCGGCGGCGGCCGAGCCTGCCAGCACCGGTGATGGCGCGATCAATTGGGCCAGCCCGTCAATAGCCTGCACGCTGACCTGCTGCACATGGTTGACCAGCGCGACCACGTCGCTGACCTGTACGTTTTGTGCATCCTCAAACCGAACCTGCATCTCGGGCCATCCGCTGCGAAACCGGATCCTGGCGAAAATGCCGTTGGCCACGGCAACCAGCGACAGCACCCCCAGGGGCATCATCAGCTGCTCCAGCATGCGGATGCGCTCGTGTGGCGCCGCAACCTCATAGACCTTGGCCACCAGTTGCGAAAGCAGGGTGCTTCGCACAACCTCGGGCGAGGACTCGTAAATTTCGCTGACCAGCCGCGCCAGCGGCAGTTCGGGCGCGTGCGCGGCCGAATCTTCCACGGAAGCATTTATGGGGGTATCAGAAATCCTGGGGGTAGGGTTGGGGCCCATCGCATCCACTCCTTATGTGGCGGACCTTGCAGGCCTGGATTGCCAAAGGTGCGCCGGATGCGTCCAGTATGGCGCCGAAGTGTGACGGCTGTGTGTATCCGTGTGTTCGCAAAATGCAAGCTGGCGTAAATTTCGCCCACGCTGCGTGTGATCGCCTGTAGGTTCGACGGCCGGTCCGTTGGCCGTTGGCGCATCACAATATCGGGATGCTCACCGCCCGTGTCAAAGACGTAGACCCGCTGCCCGACGATAACGACCTGGTGGCTGCCATCAAGGCCGTGGCGCCTGGCACGTCGGGGGCAGACGGTAAGTACATGCTGGCGATCATCAACGCCGACGGCCTGCTCTGCCGCATGGTATGCACCGACGAACGGGACGAGGCGGCGGGCATCACCCAGTACCTGGAACAGCAGGGATTTGTCGCGGCCAAAGCCGGCGGGGTGTGGCGGGATATGGGCATTCAGACGTACTTCGACCGGCCAACGAAGAGGGGGGTACCGGGTGTTCACCTGTTCCGCCGGTCGAGGCGCTGAGGAGCGCCGGGATACAGTTACCGTGGAGGGACGTTTGCAAACCTTTTCGCGACCACGGCGCCACCTGCGGGGGGCTGGCTGTCGGGTGCACAATTACCCAACCTCGAAAGGCCCGGATGCCCGCTTTCCATCCTGCGACAAAGTGTCATCCCGTCCCGTTACGGCGCGGGCGCGTTGGGTTACGCGCGGGACTCGAAGACCTTCAATGGGTCGCCCTCAATGACTGAACCTATGTCGAGAACAATCACCGAAGCCCTGCCTGCCAGCGCCTTCTCGTTGCTGGATAACGGCGCTTTTCGCGCCAGTTCCCTCACCCGCGGCCTGTGGAACCCCAATCACCAGCACGCCGGGCCATGTATTGCGCTGGCTTGCCGTGGGGTTGAAGGCGTGGCGAAGGCGCATGGACTGACACACGTGGCCCGGATCACCGCCAACCTGTTGCGCCCGCTGCCGATTGGCGATTTCACGCTGGAGGTGGCGACCGACTATGCCGGCCGCAACGTTGGCCATTTCTCTGCCCGGCTGGAGGCCGGCGGCAAGGAGGTCGCACGCTTCACGGCGCTGGTCCACCGCGAGCACGACATGCCGGTTCCCGAAGGCCTGCCCGGGCACCCGCTGCCGTCGGCGCCGAAATCCCCGGACGATTCGCAATCGGTGGTCTTCCCGTTTGATGACAGGCTGCTGGGCTACTCGGACCTGGTCGAGGTGCGTGTTGCCCGCGGCAACTTCTTCAATGGGCCCTGCGCCGCCTGGTTCCGCATGCGCCACCCCTTGCTGGACGGCGAAGCGCCCAGCGTCTACCAGCGGGTGGCGGTCATTGCCGATTCCGGCAATGGTGTCAGCGCGGTGCTGGACCTGGAGCGTTACAGCTTTACCAATTCCGACCTGACCATCAATCTCCTGCGCCGGCCGGTCGGCGAGTGGATCTGCCTCGATGCGCGTACCTACCTCGGTCCCGGCGGCTGCGGGCACGCCGAATCGAAGATCTACGACGACCAGGGCCTCATTGGGCGGGCTCTGCAGACTCTGGCGGTAAGGCCGCAAGCATCCATGGATGAGCAACGACCGACACCCCTGAATGGTTCGCCGCAAGAAGCGCAGTAACCCGCAGTTGAAATGATGGAAGCAATGTGATCCGGCCCACTAATCAAATGGGAGATCCCCCGGCTTTGCCGGGGAGGCAGTAGAAGTTTGACATTTACTCAGGTGTCCATCGCAGAAACTACCAATCGTGAGCCGCCAGGCCAACGGCGCCATTTCTCGGCTCAATCGTAAGCACGGCTTCGCCGAATAAGCGTGGCTAGCAGCGCTGCGTTTCGGATGCGGATCATGAATCTCACATTGATCGGATCCGCCGGAGTACGGCAACGCACAGACCGGTTTCGGTGAGGCGCGTACGATGAAAAATCAAACCTCAGATGGGCTCTGGAGTCACTAAGCGC
Organism: Betaproteobacteria bacterium; assembly: GCA_031367285.1. Taxonomy (GTDB): domain Bacteria; phylum Pseudomonadota; class Gammaproteobacteria; order Burkholderiales; family Burkholderiaceae_C; genus CAISIP01. The sequence goes on from JANLPN010000309.1 coordinate 11,297, forward strand.
AAATGGAAACAACGGGCATTATTGTCGGAGTTGCAGTGTTGATTGCAGGCGTGGCCTGGTTCGTGTACCAAAGATGGATTTCCATTTTCCTTGCCGGCCATTAGGGCTGAATGATCGCGGCTGGGAACAGCCCAACCAAAACAGGAGACAAATAATGCTTCACATCCTTTGGATGTTCATCGTTGGAGTAGTTGTCGGAGCAATCGCCCGACTCATCATGCCGGGCTCCGAACATCTTGGAATTTTGGTGACCGGCATCCTGGGCATTGCGGGGTCGTTCGTGGGCGGCTTCATTGCCCGAATTTTCAACAAGCCTACCGACGGCGCACTGGTTCATCCCGCCGGATTGCTTCTATCCGTCGTAGGGGCGTTCGTACTGCTATATGCGTGGAATCGGTTTGGCCGCTGATCGGGCGCCGGCCCGTTCGACCGTGAGCCCCTTGCTTATCGGCCGCGCGATGGCGCGTCATTGGCAACTTCCCGATGCCCAGTGGCCACCGCTATACGCTCAGGTGTTGGCGGCAATCGTTTTCCGCGCCGATGAAGCGGTTGTCCTACCTTTACTGGTTGGGCATTTCGGCTAGCAACGCACGCATTTTGGATTTCAATCATTGAGGAGAGTTTTTCTCCAAAGGAAGTCCACATGACCATCAAACAAATCCATGGCCGCGGGTTCGTGCTTTGCGCCACCGCTGCTACCCGTTTCCTTGCCGGCTGCGCCGACATGAATATGGGGAGTATGTCGCCAACCACTCGCGATACGGCGGTGGGAGCCGGTGTCGGCGCCCTTGCAGGGGCAGCAATTAGAGGCAACACAAAAGGTGCGGCCAATGGAGGGCGGCAACGTGGGCTCCAACGCAGTCAATGACCCCCTGTCGGTGCAGAGGGCTCAGTCTGCTCGCGACTATCCGTCATCGCGCGGCGTGGTTCCCAGCCATGTGTTCATAACCGGCCGAGGCGAGCATGAACCCATCGCCGACAACAGCACTGAAGCCGGCCGCGTGCGCAATCGCCGGGTGGAAATATTCCTGGCTGAACGGTCGAGCGTCGTCGCGCGGTAAGGTAGGCGGGCGGCGCCGGCATTTGCGAACTGACGATCGTTTAACAGGTCGCCGGCATCCGTCCCGTCTACCAAGGAGCAGAATATCAATAACGCCGCGCGACACCGTTATCGACCACTACGCGGTCGCCAACCTGAATGTCATCATTTTCAGTTTGCATCAATGAAACATTAGTTCCATCCCTCATGCGGATTGTCAGTTTGTAGGCATCGGATGCTTGTTGGTTTCTTTTCTCGATCTCATGCCCGGCGTATGCACCGCCGGCAGCGCCGATCACGGTCGCCGCGGTATTGCCTCTGCCCTTTCCCACCTGGTTGCCCACGATACCTCCAACCACCGCGCCAACGATGGTTCCTGCGCCGATGCCAGAGTTGTCCTTTCGGACCACTTCGACCGACTGCACCACACCGTAACGCTCGTAAACATTGCTCGACGTGGTGGAGGGCGGGTAGTAAGTTGTCGAGGGACCACTTGTATTCATGGGCGTATTCATGGATCCACAGCCGGCAAGCGCGAGCAGTGCGACCAGGCCTGCTACCGATGTGATTTTGGGGAAGTTTGTCATTGTTTCTCTCCTTTAACGAGTTTCTGGGGACCTATAGCGGTATTGAAATAAAACCCACGACGCGGAGTTGATCCGAACGTCGCGTCAGATCACGATATGCTTTCCATGGAGGTGGATCTGTGCGAGAGCGCACATAGCCCAGATAAGTGCAAGGCGGATCCCCCGCTACAGCCTCAGGGCCATGGCCACGATTGAACGTCAGTCCCGCCAGTCGCCATCGTCCTCATGATGGCGTTCGCGATGATGTGACTTGTATCTGCCATGTTGGTAGGCGGGTTGCACATAAACCACTTGTGGGGTATTCCAATAGTAGCGCGGCCGGGACAGAACATAAACCGGTTGTTGCACTATGTAGGCGGGTGCCGGCTGCACGTACACGGGTTGAGGCTGGACGTACACCGGATATGTGTTGCCCACATGTACCTCCACTCCCGGTGAGCCGACCCCCACGGACCAGGACACGTTGCCTCTCGCTTGCGTGTTGCCGGCAAAGCCCAATGTCGCAACGGCCAAGGTCGCTGCACCCACAATAACGCCGAATCGCCTATTCGGTTTGACTACATGTTTCATTGCTTTCTCCCAAGACCAAAACAGGCCAAACAATGCCCGTCTCTTCCATTAACGTTCAAAACTGGACTAGGTTCACCGCATGAATTGTGAAAAAGGTAACCAAGCTGGGTCGTCTGCGTGGAATTTGTGATCCTCTTGCTTGCACACGCGGCACAGTCCTACACGAAAGAAAGAGGGGACTCTGATACTGGTGACGCAAAGCCATGTCGCCACGATCAAATTGATCCTTACCAATATGGAACTGGCCCGGATCAAAACGGAGCGCCAGCGCTACCGTTTTTCATTGAGTTTTCGAATTCGCCTTAGAGTTAAGTTAGGAGATCACATGAAACATACCTTGATTGCCGCCTGCGCATTGATGGCCACTGCCTCAGCTTTCGCGGGCAACGTCGGTGTATCCGTCACCGTTGGCCAGCCAGGCTTTTATGGCCGCATCGATATTGGCAACTATCCGCCACCGGTGGTTGTTTATTCACAGCCCGTGGTGATCGCTCCGGCGCCGGTTGCGGTGGTACAGCAGCCTATCTACCTTCGCGTTCCCCCAGGCCAGGCCAAGAAATGGGCAAAGCATTGTGCGAAATACAACGCCTGCGGCCAACCGGTCTATTTCGTGCAGGAGACCTGGTATCAAAACGTCTACGTTCCATCGTACAAGCAGCACGGCGGCCACGACCAAGACGATAAAGATCATGATCAGGGCGACCGAAAAGGTGGAGGCAAGCACAAGGATAAACACAAGGACAAACACGGCGATAACGACCAAGGATGACGCTCCGCTTTGACAGCCGCGCCCAGCCAGGGGAAGGCGGAGGCAGTCTTTGCAGTTCTGACTTTCCAAGCGATCACAGTGCCGCCGCGGCATCAGGGATTCGGGGCATCGGTTCACCGCCCCAATTCGCCGCCCAGCAGCGCGCGAGCGGCTTCAACCATCTCGGCGTCCGACAGGCCATGAGCGGCATAGCAGGCAACCAAATTACCGCTTGGATGGCACCAGGACTGGCGGTTGTACCGATGCTGCGGGATATCCTGATTTTTGCTACCACCGTCACTGGCCGACGTGCGTTACCACGTGGCGATGCTCAAAATCTCCCATGAGATACCCGCGGGAACCCGCGCTATGTCGAATTCTGTACGACAGCGCACAGACACACGCTTGGGCATGGGACTATCATGCAGGCGCGCTTACTTTTATCGATCAATCGCATTGGAGAGCCCATGAACCTTCACCTGAGCCTTACCCCCCTGATCTCGCTCCTGGCAGGGATTCTCATTCTGGTCATGCCGAAACTGCTGAACTTTATTGTGGCCATCTATTTGATCGTGATCGGTCTCGTCGGACTGTTTGGAACTGGGGCTCTTCGCTAACCGTCGTTGCTTAGCGGAAGGCAAGAGAGTGGAAGGCATCCGATTCACGGCAAGCCTTCTTGCCAGGAAATTCCTGCCAGCGGCGGACCCTAAACCCCGGTCACTTCTTCTTGTTGACCGAAGTCATTAAGGGCGTTCCGGCAGTGAACCTTGGAACCTTTGCCGAAGCAATCTTGATCGGCTCGCCGGTGCGTGGCGTTGGCGGCGGGTAGCCATCGGCCAGAAACAGAAGTCGCCAACGACCGCTTCGCGGAAGCGGCGTGGACGATCAGCATGCGCGCTACTTCGAGAACCAACCGGTGATGTGCTGGCGAATGCGCTGCAAGAATCCCGCGCGCTCAACGCTAGCAAGCGCGACGACTGGCGCCTCCCCGAGTTGCTTGCCGTTGGCCGTGGCGATGACCTTGCCGACCACGGCACCCTTGGAGATCGGCGCCTCCAGGCCGGGGTTCAGCGAGACCGAAGTCTTGACCGCGGCGCCTTGTCCCTTGGGTATCACCAGCGTCCACGACTGTGCAACGCCCGCCGCGACATCGGGCGCCA
>JANLPN010000311.1:0-1925 GCA_031367285.1 Betaproteobacteria bacterium
CGCCAATCTTGCACGTTTGGGACTGGCGTCCGCCGAAAGCGAGCGCATGCTTACCGATCTCAAAGGGTTTTTTGGCATCGTCGGGCAGATGCGTGCCGTGGACACCAAGGGCATCGAACCGCTGGCCCACCCTTTTGAAACCATTGGTGACATCACGCTGCGCCTGCGCGACGACGTGGTGAGCGAGACGGACCATCGCGCCGCCAACCAGCGCAGTGCGCCCAAAGTGGAAGCGGGCTTGTTCCTGGTACCCAAGGTAATCGAGTAACCGATGACTTTGTCCACCACCGAATTGCACGATCTGAGTCTGTGGCAACTGGCCGACCGTCTGCGCGAACGCAAGGTATCGGCTGTCGAAACTGCACAACATTTTCTGGCACGCGCCAAAACCCACGATGCGCTTGGCGTGTACCTGGCGCGCGACGAAACCGTGACCCTGGACCAGGCGCGCGCGGCCGACCAACGGCTGTCCGGCGGCACGGGCGCAAGACTCGAAGGCGTTCCCCTGGCCCATAAAGACATATTCGTCACCAAGGATTTCGTCACCACGGCCGGCTCTCGGATGTTGCGCGGCTATCGCTCGCCCTTTGACGCTACGGTGGTGGCCAACCTGGCACGCGAAGGGGCGGTCACGCTGGGCAAACTCAATTGCGACGAGTTTGCGATGGGCTCCTCCAACGAAAACTCGGCCATCGCGCCGGTGGGCCACGAGCAGCCCATGGCGGTCCCCAACCCGTGGAACACGGCCCATATTCCGGGTGGATCCTCTGGCGCCAGCGCCGTAGTGGTGGCAGCCCGCCTGGCGCCCGCCACCACCGGCACCGACACCGGTGGCTCGATCCGCCAGCCCGCATCGTTTTGCGGCATCACCGGCATCAAGCCCAGTTATGGGCGCGCCTCGCGTTACGGCATGGTCGCCTTCGCCTCCAGCCTGGACCAGGCCGGCCCAATGGCACGCAGCGCGCAGGACTGCGCGCTGTTGCTCAGCGCAATGTGCGGCCCTGACCTGGACCGTGACTCGACCTCGCTGGACCTGCCGCCGGAGGACTTTTCCCGTTTGCTCGGTGGGTCGCTGCAAGGTCTGCGCATTGGCGTGCCGCAGGAGTTTTTCGGCGACGGCGTGGCAGCCGATGTGCGCGCGGCGCTCGATGCCGCACTGGCCGAATACGAAAAGCTGGGCGCACGGCGCGTATCGATCTCGCTGCCGCGCACCGAGCTGTCCATTCCCGTCTACTACATCATTGCGCCCGCTGAAGCATCGAGCAACCTGAGCCGTTTTGATGGCGTGAAGTTCGGCCACCGCGCCGCCGAGTACAAGGACTTGCAGGACATGTACCGCAAGACCCGCGCCGAGGGTTTTGGCGACGAGGTAAAACGCCGCATCATGATCGGTACCTATGTGTTGTCGCATGGCTACTACGATGCGTACTACCTGCAGGCGCAGAAAATTCGCCGCATGGTGGCTGATGATTTCCAACAGGCGTTCAAGCTGTGTGATGTGATTGCCGGTCCCGTAGCGCCCACGGTGGCGTGGAAAATCGGCGAAAAAAGCGACGACCCGGTGGCCAACTACCTGGCCGACATCTTCACCTTGCCCGCTTCGCTGGCCGGCCTCCCAGGCATGAGTGTGCCGGCCGGTTTCGGCGCCGGTGGCTTGCCGGTGGGCCTGCAGCTGATAGGCAACTACTTGCAGGAAGCGCGGCTGTTGAATGTGGCGCACCAGTTCCAGCTGTCGACCGATTTCCACACGCGCAAACCGCAGGGGTATTGAGCATGAGCACATTGACACAAGTCGCCTCGCCGCCCGCGGCACCATCCCTGCCGGCGGGCACGATCAACTATGCGCTGTTGGTGCAGGGTTATGAAGTCGTGATCGGCTTTGAGACCCACACACAGTTATCGACCGCGTCCAAGATTTTCAGCCG
>JANLPN010000312.1:0-1522 GCA_031367285.1 Betaproteobacteria bacterium
CATCATCCAGCGCAACGGCGGCAGCATCACCACTTTTCTGGGCGACGGCATCATGGTCACCTTTGGCGCTACCCGTCCTTCGCCGTCCTACGCCGCCGACGCTTTGCGCACCACCGAGCAGTTGCTTGATGCCATGGGCGCCTGGGCGGCGGGGCGCAGCAGCCAAAATCTGCCGGCGCCCGGAGTCGGCATCGGGGTGGCCGTGGGCACGGTGACCTGTGGCGCCATTGGCGACGAAGGCCGGCTCGAATACGCCGTGATCGGCGACCCGGTCAACCGCGCCGCCAAGTTGCAAAACCACACCAAGGCAGAGCAGGTGCGGGCACTTGCCACTACCGATGCATTGCAGCGCGCCATTGCTCAGGGTTACGACGAAGCGCGCTCGCGTGAAGTTCGTGTTGCCCGCCAATGCAGCGGTATTGCGGAGCCGATCGATGTGGTCGTGGTCAGCTGATGAAAGCCCTGCAGGATGGGCGCAAGCGTTTGCCGGCCTGGTTCACTGCCTTTTGTTATGGCGGTGGGGCGGATCGAGGAAGCGCTGGCGGAAGTAGTTCCGCACTATCTTCATGGCCGGCGTAAATTCGCTGCCGGAGCGCCACGCCAGGCCCACCGACAAGGGCGGTATGTGCTCCTTCAGCAGCACCGTCTCCACGCGTTTGCCCTCCAGCGACCAGGGCCGGTACTGCATGTCGGACGCAATCGCCACGCCCTGGCCGTTGCCCACCATGCTGCGGATGGCCTCGATGGAGGAGGATCGCAAACGCACGTCCGGCGTGTAGCCGTAGTGCGCCCAGTAACGCTGCGCCGCCTCGCCGGCCTCGTCGGCCGTCAACTGCATCAAGGGTTCCCTGGCCACTTCGGCCAGGCTGACCTGGGCTTGTTCGGCCAGCCGGTGGCCGGTGGGCAGCCACAGGCGGCGGCGCGAGTCGATCAGGGTCTGGGTCTGCAGGGCAGGGTTGGTGACGTTGGACGTGACCATCATCGCCATGTCGAACTCACCCGCCAGCAAACCGGCCTCGATGCTGCGCCGGTCCAGCTCTCGCATCGCGATGCGCAGGCCCGGCTGCAGACCCGACAGGCGGTGGATGTGCTCCGGCAGGAAATACCCTACCAGCGTAGCTGTGGCGGCAAGCAGCAAGTCCGCGGCCACGTCGGTCTGGCGCGGCATGTTGTGCGCATCGGCCACCGCCGCTTCTATGGAATACGCATGGGCCAGGAACTGGCGCCCGTCGTCGGTGAGCTCCATGCCGTGCGACTCGCGGTTGAACAGCTTGTAGCCCAGCCCGTTCTCCAGGTCGCGGATCGAGATCGTCACGGCCGACTGCGTGACATGCAATTGCTCGGCGGCGCGCGACACCTGGCCCAACTCCGCGATGGTCACAAAGTAGCGCAGTTGCCGCAGAGAGAAGTTCATGATTACCCATGATAAGGTGGCGTTTTGAAATGTTGCCAGCGCCGATCCATGTGTGTCCGTTGCCGTCAGGTACAACCCATTCACCTGTAGCCGCAGTCAGGGGCGCCT
>JANLPN010000325.1:0-1830 GCA_031367285.1 Betaproteobacteria bacterium
ACCTGTTGCTGTTTGCAAACAGCGCGTCCAAAGCAGCCGCCTTGCCGCTCAAGGACGACCAGCGTTACCGGCATGGACTGGCCATTTTGGAGGCCAAGCGCTGGCAACGGGCGCTGGACCGCGGCGATGCGTCGGAAGCCACGGACCCGGACGCGCCGTCGTCCCAAATGCTGCGTTATTTGAGCCGGGCCGATGTGGTGTCGGACCGCGCCGTCAAATGGGGCCTGTTGACCAACGGCGCGGTATGGCGCCTGTACTGGCAGGATGCGCGCTCACGCGCGGAAGAGTTTTTTGAGGTGGACCTGGCCGCTGCGCTGGGGGTACCGGGTACCCAGCGCGGACTGGACGAACCATCCCCGGAACACGCACTGCGACTTTTCCATCTGTTCTTTGGCCGCAACGCCTTTCTGCCGCAGGACTGGGACGACACCCGGCGCAGCCTGCATGCCTATGCACTCAACGAGGCGCGCTTGTACGAGGAAAAGGTATCGCAGGACCTCGGGGCACGGGTCTTTGGCGAAGTGTTTCCGCAACTGGCCGACGCACTGGCGCGTGGCGACCTGCATGCCAAAACGCAGCAGGTAGGTTACGGCCAGTTCAAGCGCCCGCAGTTCACGCGCGAATACCTGGACGAGGTACGCGAATCGGCGCTGGTGCTGCTGTACCGCCTGCTGTTCCTGTTTTACGCCGAAGATCGCAACCTGCTGCCGGTGCGCGATGCGCGTTATGCGCCGTACAGCGTGCGCCGCATCCGGGAAGAGGTGCGGGACAAGGTGGATGCAGGTGCCAAGTTTTCCAGCACGATGCAGCCCATATGGCTTTCACTGCGTGGCGTATTTCATCTGATCCACTTTGGTGAGGACGACATCGGTATGCCCGCCTACAACGGGGGCCTGTTTGATCGCACGCGTGCACCGCTGCTGGAACGCACCAATGTGCCCGACAAAATCATGGCCCCCATCATTGACGCGTTGTCGCGCCGCACCGAAGACCTACGGCACGGCTGGATCAATTACCGGGATCTGTCTGTATCCCATCTAGGCGGCATCTACGAGCGTCTGCTGGAATACACCTTGGTGCACGAGGTGCAGGCCAAGGACGACTACAAAGACAAACCCGAGATCAACCGCCTGAGCGCCTTGCCGGCCAGTTTTGCGCGCAAGGTATCGGGCAGCTATTACACCCACGACGATCTGGTGCGGCTGATCCTGCGCGAATCGGTGGGTCTGTTGGCGGGCGAACGCCTGGCCGCCTTTGACACGCACCTTGCCCGGCTCAAGAAAAAAACTTCCATCAACCCTGCCGACTGGGATGCGCTGGACGCGATGGACCCCGCCAGCGCGATTCTTGAGCTGAAGATTTGCGACCCCGCCATGGGCAGCGGCCACTTTTTGGTGGCGCTGGTGGACGACCTGGCCGACCGCGTGCTTGAAGCCATCAACACGGCCACCCATCTGGTTGGCGAACAAGCCTGGGCCGCCCACCTGGCAGAGAGCGGCAGGCCGTGGCTGAGCCCACTGGTTGCGCGTATCGCCGCTATCCGCCGCAGCATCAAGACCACGGCCACCGACCACGGCTGGGCCGTCACCGACGCGCAGCTTGACGACCGGCATATCGTGCGGCGCATGATCCTGAAGAAGTCCATCTTCGGCGTGGACAAAAATCCGATGGCGGTGGAGCTGGCCAAAACCGCGCTGTGGCTGCACACCTTCACCGTGGGTGCGCCGCTGAGCTTTCTGGACCACCACCTGAAAGTCGGCGACAGCCTGCATGGCGAACGTCTTGAAGTGGTGCAACGCAACCTGCAGCAGCTCGGCGCCTTGTTGCTGC
>JANLPN010000420.1:0-2356 GCA_031367285.1 Betaproteobacteria bacterium
CCAGATTGTTGGCGTCCTCCAAGGCCACGCGCGTAGCCGCCCCCTGCGCAATCAAGCTGGCCGGCGTGTCGGCAAAATGCAGCGTGGACGTTACGCTGCCATCCACGCCTGCCTCGTTGTCCACCTGCAGCCCCGCTGCGCAAGCGTCCACCCACAACAAAGCCGGCGCATCCTGCAGCATGGCGGACACGATCCAGCCGTCAGCGCCGATTCCCGGACGCACAAAACGCTTGCGGCCGTGGAACTGGAGTGCGTCACCATGCCGGGTGGCATAACTGAGGCAATCGCCAGCCTCCAACACACCCACCCGCTCCTGCCAGGCCACCCCGGCCACCTTGTCGCCGGACAACAGGTCCGCCAGCAGGCGGTCACGCAGGCCGCCCGCATCGAGCCGCGACAACAGCGCCAGCGGGTGTACACCGGCATCGACAAAAGGTTCGGGCAACAGTTGCCGGCCCACCTCCTGGGCAATCGCGCACACCTCGGCAATACCCAGCCCCAGGCCACCATCATTCTCTGCAGCCAGGATGGAGAACCAGCCGAGTTCGGCCAGCTGTTTCCAGGTCACACGATCAAAACCACCTCCCGCCGCTTCCAGCACACGCACACGTTGCCGCTGGTCCGTGGCGGCGAGGAAATCCCGCGCGCTGTCGCGGAACATGCTTATCGATTCCTGCTCGCTCATCTCATATGACCTTGCGCCGCTGCAGTTCGGCGATGGCGTCCGTGTCGAGTGCCAGCAGCTCGCGCAAGACCTCGGCCGTATGTTCGCCCAGCACCGGGGGACCGCGTTGGTACTCCACCGGCGTGGCGGAAAACTTCACCGGGTTGGCCACCTGCGGCACACTTCCCGCCGTACTGTGGGGCACGCTTGTCAGCATCTCGCGGTGTTTGATCTGCGGGTCGGCAAACACCTCGGCAAAACCGTTGATCGGGCCGCTGGGCACATTGGCCGCATCGAAGGCGGCGTAACACTCGCCCACACCGCGCGTCTTGAAAATAGCGCCCAACGCAGGCACCAGCACCAGCCGGTTCTTCACACGCAAGGGATTGCTTCTGAAGCGTTCGTCGGCAGCGAGCTCCGGCACACCCAGCACCTTGCAGAAGGCCAGAAACTGTGTGTCATTGCCCACCGCCACCATGATCTGACCGTCCGCGCATTCGAACGACTGCCAGGGACAGGTGATGGGCGAGGCGTTGCCCATACGCAGCGGCTGCCGGCCCGACACCAGGTACATCATGGCCACATGGGATATGGCCGCCACCTGCGCATCAAGCAGCGCCAGATCGATGTACTGGCCCTCGCCCGACACCATGTCGCGGTGGCGCAGAGCCGCCAGGATGGCACTCACCGCGTAGAAACCGGCCGTGATGTCGCCGACCGAAAACCCCACCCGCAGCGGGCCGCCGCCGGGTTCGCCATCACCGTGGCCGGTCACACTCATCAGCCCGCTCATGGACTGGAAGATCGGGTCGTAGCCCGGCAAATGGCTGTAGGGCCCGGTCTGGCCAAAACCGCTGATGGAGCAATACACCAGCCTCGGGTTAATGGCCTTCAGCGACACATGGTCCAGGCCGTAACGCACCAGGTCGCCAGCCTTGAAGTTCTCGATCACGATGTCGCATTGGGCCACCAGCTCGCGGATCAGCGCCTGCCCCGCGGCTTGCGACATGTCCACCGTGATCGAGCGTTTGCCGCGGTTCATGGCCAGAAACGAAGAGGTCTCGCCGGTCGGGCTGCCATCGGCGTGATTGAGCGGCAGGCCCTGCTGGCGCACGTCGTCACCGCGCCCCGGCCGCTCGACCTTGATCACGTCGGCACCGAAGTCGGCCAGCATCTGTCCCGCCCAGGGGCCGGCGAAAACCCGGCTTAGATCGAGCACGCGCACACCTGTCAAAGCACCCATGTCCTGGAGTCTCCTGAACGACCAAACCCGCGCGCAGGCGCGGCACGCTGTGAATTTAGACCGTTGCGCCGGTTCGTGCCAGACACCTGCCGCACATAGCTGCTATGAATTCGTGCAAGCTACATGCAGGAGAGACATGCTGCGCCGCAGCATCGGCACGGGGTTCTGCCCTTATCAATGGAGCGCAAAGCAACGTCCGTGGAACCCGACATTTTTCTGTTGCGGCGCGGTATGCGGAGCCGGACGCAATGCTTCATCAATTTCTCATATTCACCCGCGCTGTGCCGCCCGTGGTTTGCGAATTTGATGAATAGTTTTGTCGGGCGACCACTATTAAGTAGAGTGCCGGAATTCACGACGCCACTTGGGCTGAAGCAGCCTGACAACGATTGCTTTCGCAGATCGGGAACCGGGGGCCAGGCATTTACGAGCCGAAGAGGCCGGGGTAC
>JANLPN010000436.1:0-11715 GCA_031367285.1 Betaproteobacteria bacterium
GCAGATTGCCGCAGGCGGTGCCCGGCCCGATGCGTGTGATCAGTTCGTTTTGTTCAGCTCTCATGGTGCGGGTGATTGTCAGTCGGGTACACAATGGCAGTCAACAAAGGTATTTCCCTTGAGACCGCAACCCCTTATCGCCGTTCGCGACGTGCCAGCCAGCAGCCGCTGGTACCAGGCTGTGCTCGGGTGCCAGAGTGGCCATGGAGGCCCGGAGTACGAGCAGCTTGTTCATCAAGGCAGCATGATCCTGCAGCTCCATCACTGGGAGGCCCATGAACATCCGCACATTGGTGACCCGGCCCTGAAGCCTTATGGCAATGGCGTGGTGTTGTGGTTCCAGACCGACCAGTTCGATGACGCCATGCACAGGGTGCGTGCAGCACGGGCCGAGGTGCTGGAAGGTCCGCAGGTAAACACCAACGCCAAGCACCGCGAGGTCTGGCTGCGCGACCCGGATGGCTATGTTGTGGTGATTGCGGGGAAGTACGGTGATGTCGGTAGGTAGAACTGAATGACCGACCCCGACTTGCCGCCCCGTGATATGGCGCTGCTGCGCCAGGCTATTCGCCTGGCCGAAGTATCGCGGCGCGACGGGCACCACCCGTTTGCCGCCATCGTTGCGGATGCCCGGGGCAATATCGTCGCCAGCGCCGGCAACAACTCGACGCCGCCGGCCGGGGATCCGACCCAGCATGCTGAACTGGCCGCCGCCGCACTGGCCGCCAAAAAACTGCCGCCACACGAACTGGCCGACTGCACCCTGTACACCAGCGCTGAGCCGTGTTGCATGTGTTCGGGCGCAATCTACTGGTGCGGCATCGGCCGCGTGGTCTACGCCTTGTCGGAGCACCGGCTGCTGGAACTGACCGGCGACCACCCGGAGAACCCGACCTTTTCGCTGCCCTGCCGCGAGGTGTTTGCGCACGGCCAGCGCCGTGTCAAGGTGTTCGGGCCGATGCTGGAGGCGGAGGCCGAGCTTGCACACCAGGGCTTCTGGTCCGGGCCGCCCTCCTGACCCCGGTGTTATTGCAGGTTGACTCGGGAGGCAGGCATACTGGCGCCAAAAAGGAGACAAGAATATGCGATCCACCATGATGGACGTTCCGCTGTCGCTCAACAGCTTGCTGGAGCGCGCCGGTACCCTGTTTGCCGGCAACACCATCGTCTCGCGCCTGCCCGACAAGTCGCTCAAGACCCACACCTATGGCCAATACCACCGGCGCACCCGGAGCCTGGCTTCGGCGCTGCAAAAGCTGGGTTTGAAGCAGGGAGAGCCGGTGGCCACGCTGATGTGGAACCACCACGCGCATCTGGAGTGTTACTTCGGCATTCCGGCTGCCGGCGGTGTGATGCACACGCTGAACCTGCGCCTGTCGCCGGAGGAGATCGGCTGGATTGCGGGCAATGCGCAAGACCGCTTCCTGGTAGTTGACGATGTCCTGCTTCCCCTGTACCAGCAGTTTGCGCATCTGCATGCGTTCGAGCGCGTGATTGTTTTCCCGTTCTCGGGAGCGCCGGTGCCGCCAGGGTATACCGATTACGAAGCCTTGCTGGCGGATGCCGACCCCGACGGATTCACCTACGTGGAACATGGCGAAACCGATGCCGTGGCCATGTGTTACACCTCCGGTACCACCGGCCGCCCCAAAGGCGTGGTGTATTCGCACCGCTCCACCATCCTGCATACCCTGGTGGGCTGCCTGGGCGATTACTGGGCCTTGCGCAGTACCGATGTGCTGATGCCTGTCACGCCCATGTTCCATGCCAACTGCTGGGGCATCCCCTACGCGGCCGTGATGATGGGCGTGAAGATGGTATTCCCGGGCCCGCACCTGCATCCTGACGACCTGCTGGACCTGATGCAACTGGAGCCGCCGACTTTGTCGCTTGGAGTTCCCACCATCTGGCTGGGCCTGATCCAGGCCTTTGACCGCGCACAGACCGAGACACCCGGGCGCTGGAAGCTGCCCTCAGGCATGCGTTCTCTCGTGGGCGGTGCTTCGGTGCCCGAGTCCCTGATCCGTGCCTTTGCGCGCCATGGCGTGTGGTTGTTGCAGGGCTGGGGCATGACCGAGACCTCGCCACTGGCCACCGTGTCCTACCCGCGCGCCGAACTCGGCGGCGCGTCGGACGACGAGCGTTTCCGTCGCGCCGCCATGGCGGGTGTGCCGGTGCCCCTGGTGGACCTGCGCATTCGCGCCGATGCGAGCGCGGAAGGGCAATTTTTCGCCGGGTCGCCCCAAGGCTCACAAAATGCGGCGGAGCCAAAGTCAGACACCACTGGGGGCAGCGAAGGACATGCAGTGCCGAGCGTGGGGGCAACATATGGCGACGCGCCGTGGGACGGCAAGACCATGGGCGAAGTGCAGGTACACGGGCCGTTTATCACCGGCTCCTACCACGAGGTTCCGGTTACGGCCGAGAAGTTCACCGACGACGGCTGGTTGCGCACCGGCGATGTGGCCACCATGGATGCCCTTGGTTTCCTGCGTATCACGGATCGCACCAAGGACCTGATCAAGTCGGGCGGCGAATGGATCAGCTCGGTCGATCTGGAGAACGCGCTGATGGCCCATCCGGCAGTCGCCGAAGCGGCGGTGATTGCCATTGCGGACGAGAAATGGAGCGAACGGCCGCTGGCCTGCGTGGTCTGGAAAACCGGCCAGTCCGCGACACCGGCGGAGCTTGCCACACACCTGCTGCAATACGGCCTGGCCAAGTGGCAGCTGCCGGACCGTTATGAAGCCATTGCCGCGGTACCACGCACTTCCACCGGCAAATTCTGGAAACTCAAGCTGCGCGAGATGTTTCCCCGCTGATGCAACCGGCATGCACCAGCGAGCGCTGGCACGGCCTTTGTCCTGTCATGGCGTGTGCCGGGCAGCGCCCAGCGCCAGCGCAAGTTGCGACGCACAAATCGCCACGGCGGCATTGGCCTCGTCAAGCACCCGCCCCATGGTGATGAAGCCGTGGATCTGGCGCTCGAAACACAGGTAGGTGCAGCGGGTGCCGGCCCGCGTCAGGCGGTCGGCATAGTACATGCCTTCGTCGCGCAGCGGGTCAAAGCCGGCTGTCAGCACCAGGGCGGGCGGCAATCGGCCCAGGTCTTCGTGCAGCAGCGGCGACGCACGCCAGTCGGTGTTGTGGGACGCATCGCCGAAATAATGGCCGTGAAAATAGGCGAGGGTGTCACGGGTGAGCAAGTAACCCTGGCCATTGGTGGTGTGCGAGGGGGTCCCATAACGCTGGTCGGTGGCGGGGTAGATCAACAGTTGGTACACCAGCGGCAGGTCGCCCGCATCGCGCGCCGCAATGGCCACTACCGCCGCCAGATTGCCACCTGCGCTGTCGCCGCCCACGGCCATGCGTGTGGCGTCCAGGCCCAGGCGCGCAGCGTTGTCGCGGCACCAGGTGGTGGCGGCAATGCAGTCGTCCACGGCACAGGGAAAGCGATGTTCCGGCCCCATGCGGTAATCGACCGACAACACGGCACAGGCAGCGCCATTGGCGAGTTGGCGGCACAAGGTGTCGTGTGTGTCCAGGTCGCCTAGGGTCCAGCCGCCGCCGTGGAAATACACCAGTACCGGCAGCGGGTTGGCCGCCGGGGTATGGGAGGACGGTGGGGAGGGCAACAACGGCTTGAACAGACGCAGTGCAATGGCCCCGTGCGGGCCCGGCGCCAGAAGCTCTTGCACCGAGCCAACCTCGGGCGGATCGGGTTGCGTGATGGTGCGTCTTTCCCGGTAAAACCGGCGTGCGTCGGATGGACTCAGGGTGTGGGTGGGCGGTATGTTTTTCTCGACCATCAGGTCCAGCAGCGCGCGCGCCTTGGGGTGCAGCATCGGTTTCCTTGGGGTGAGGGTGTGGGGCAGGCTGAGGCTGGCAGCGCGACGCTGCCAACCCCAAGTTTAGCCTCCGTCAACTGCGGTGAAACCGTCCCACGCGGGCTTACGGTTTATGCTGTGGCCCATGAAGCTATACAACTATTTCCGCTCCTCCGCCTCGTTCCGCGTCCGTATTGCATTGGCTCTCAAAGGCCTGCCGTATGAGTACGTTGCCGTACACATTGCACGCGGCGACCACAAATTGCCGGCCTATGCGGACATTTCCGCCGACGGCCTGGTGCCGGTGCTGGAAGATGGCGACATCCGCCTGTCGCAATCCATGGCCATCATCGAGTACCTGGACGAGACCTACCCCGGGCCGGCGCTGCTGCCCAGGGACACCGTGGCGCGTGCAAGGGTGCGGGCCCTGGCCCAGAGCATCGCCTGCGAAATCCACCCACTCAACAACCTGCGCGTACTCAAGTACCTGGTCCGGGAAATGAAGGTGGGGGAAGAGCCCAAGAACACCTGGTACCGGCATTGGGTACGCGACGGCCTGCTGAGTTTTGAGCGCCAGTTGGCGCAGCAAGCGGAGTCGCGTTTTTGCTGGGGCGATACCCCCACGCTGGCAGACTGTTGTCTGGTGCCGCAGATATCCAACGGCAAACGTTTCGACGTGGACTTTGGCGGCCTGCCGCGCACCATGGCGGCGTTTGACGCCTGTATGCAGCTGGACGCGTTCCAGCATGCACAGCCATCGGCCTGTCCGGACAACGAGGCTTGAGCGCACTGGGTTCGGGTCAAAATGCTTTTGCACGTGTGACCGGTTTGTCCGCACTGCATCCCGACTGGCTGGTGCCGGATTGGCCGGCCCCGGCCCATGTCCGGGCGGTTTTTACGACGCGTGCCGGAGGAGTGTCCAGGCCGCCGTTCGATACCCTGAATCTGGGCCGGCCGTCGCCCGACGATCCGGCGGATGTAGCGACCAACCGCACGCGCCTGGCGGCTGCACTGGGCGTGACACCGGTTTTCCTCAGCCAGGTACATGGTGTGGAGACAGTGGAACTACCGTTGCCGCAGGCATCGGTTGACCCGGTGGTCGAGGCTGACGGCTGCGTCAGTGCCATCCCGGGTGTGGTGTGCACCATGCGTGTGGCCGACTGTTTGCCTGTGTTGTTGACCGATACCCGGGGTACGGTGGTGGCGGCAGCCCATGCCGGCTGGCGCGGCCTGGCCCATGGCGTTCTGGAGCGCAACTTCCGGGCATTTGAAGGCCTGCTTTTGCGCCAGCCAGCGTCCGCATCGCCCGGCCCGGTTGCCAGCCGGACCCTGGCCTGGCTCGGGCCATGTATCGGGCCCCGGGCTTTCGAAGTCGGGCCGGAGGTTCGCGAAGCGTTTTTGGCCGTGGACGCTGATGCAGCGCGGTATTTTGTGCCAAAAGAAGGTGGCAAATGGCTGGCCGATCTGGCGGCGCTGGCGCGTATGCGTTTACGAACAATCGGTGTGTCGCAAATTTACGGCAACGACGGCAGCGCGCCGTGGTGTACGGTCAATAACCCGTCACGGTTTTTCTCGCACCGGCGCGATAACGTCGGCCTCGGCGGCAGCGGCCGTATGGCTGCCTGCATCTGGATCGACTGACTGTGCGGCTTCGCGGGTCTTGTTGGCCCGGCGGCGCGCCGGCGTGCCCATCAGGTATACCACCAGGGCGACCGGAAACACACCATACAACACAAAAGTGACTATGGCGCCAAGCACGCTTCCGTTGCTGTTGGTGGCTTCGGCCACCGCCATCATCACGGTGACGTACAACCATGCAATAGGGATGATGTACACGGGTTTTTACCGGGGAAAAGTTGCGATTTTGAAGGGTTAAAGCTGAGATACTCAGGCCATTGCCAGCGCAAATGTGACCGTGCGGAGACTCCATGAATCAGAATACACCCGAATTTTGGCGCCAGGCTACCGAGCAGTTGCCGCAAATAGCCTTTTCTCCGGCCAAATTGCAGGAGATCCAGCAGCAGTATCTGCAGGAAATGACCGAGTTGTGGAACCAGTCGGCCAGCGGCAAATCGTTGATTGGCGACAAACGCTTCGCCAACCAGGCCTGGAGCGCCAACCCCCTGGCGGCCTACACGGCCGCCAACTACCTGCTCAATACGCGCACCCTGATGGGGCTGGCCGATGCGGTGCAGGCGGACGAAAAAACCCGGGCCCGCGTGCGTTTTGCGGTTGAGCAATGGGCGGCCGCCATGTCGCCCAGCAATTTTATGGCTTTCAATGCTGAAGCGCAGCAAAAGGCCCTGGAGACCAAGGGCGAAAGTATTGCAAAGGGCTTGCAGAACCTGATGCATGATATCGGACAGGGCCATGTATCCATGACCGACGAAAGCCTGTTCGAGGTGGGTAAAAACGTCGCCACCACCGAGGGCGCGGTGGTATTCGAAAACGAGCTGTTCCAGCTGATCGAATACAAGCCGCTCACGGCCAAGGTGTTCGAGAAACCTTTCCTGCTGATCCCGCCTTGTATCAACAAGTTCTACATCCTCGACCTGCAGCCCGACAACTCCCTGATCCGTTACGCGGTGGAGCAGGGTCACCGCACCTTCGTGGTGAGCTGGCGCAATCCGGACGCAACGCTGGCCACGAAGACCTGGGACAACTACATCGAAGACGCGGCCATCAAGGCGATTGCCGTCACCCAGGAGGTGACGGGCGCCAAAACCATCAACGCCCTGGGTTTTTGCGTGGGCGGCACCATACTCGCCACGGCGCTGGCCGTATTGGCGGCGCGCGGCGAGAAGCCGGCGGCCAGTGCCACTTTCCTGACCACCCTGCTCGACTTCACCGACACCGGCATCCTGGACGTGTTTATCGACGAGGCGTTTGTGAAGTACCGCGAGGCCGAAATGGGGCAAGGCGGCATGATGAAGGGCACCGACCTGGCGTCCACCTTCTCGTTCCTGCGGCCCAACGACCTGGTCTGGAACTACGTGGTGGGCAATTACCTCAAGGGTGAAACGCCGCCGCCGTTCGACCTGCTGTACTGGAACAGCGATTCCACCAATTTGCCCGGCCCGTTCTACGCCTGGTACCTGCGCAACACCTATCTGGAAAACCTCCTGGTCAAACCCGGCAAGGCGGTGGTGTGTGGCGAGAAGGTGGACTTTCGCAAGCTCGACCTGCCGGTGTACATCTATGGCTCGCGTGAAGACCATATCGTGCCGATTGGTGGTGCCTACGCCTCGACCCAGCATTTGCCGGGCAAGAAGCGGTTTGTAATGGGTGCGTCGGGCCATATTGCCGGTGTAATCAATGCGCCGGTCAAGAAAAAACGCAGCCACTGGACCGGCCCGGCGGACAAGTTTCCGGTCAAGGTAGACGACTGGATTGCCGCTGCCAAAGAACATCCGGGCAGCTGGTGGACCGATTGGGCGGCCTGGCTCAAAGGCCAGGCCGGCAAACAGATTGCCCCGCCCAAGGCCTATGGCCGCGGCAAGTACAAAGTTATCGAGGCGGCGCCCGGCCGTTACGTAAAGGCCAAGGTTTAGGCCAAGGTTTAGGCCAAGGCTTGCACGCTCAAGTATCAGTTAGCAACCAAGGAGAAGTTCATGGAAGACATCGTTATCGTTTCGGCCGCACGCACGGCTGTCGGCAAATTTGGCGGAACACTGGCCAAGACACCGGCTACCGAACTGGGCGCAGCCATCATTGCTGAAGTTCTCAAACGCAGTGGTTTGGCCGCCGACCAGATTGGTGAGGTCATCATGGGCCAGGTGCTGGCCGCCGGCTCGGGGCAAAACCCGGCCCGCCAGGCAGTGATCAAGAGCGGTCTGAACCAGGGCACGCCGGGCCTTACGATCAATGCCGTCTGCGGCTCCGGCCTCAAGGCGGTGATGCTGGCGGCGCAGGCCGTGGCGTATGGCGACAGCGAGATCGTGATTGCCGGCGGACAGGAGAACATGAGCGCCGCGCCGCACGTGTTGCTGGGCTCACGCGATGGCCAGCGCATGGGCGACTGGAAGCTGACCGACTCGATGATCGTGGACGGCCTGTGGGACGTCTACAACCAGTACCACATGGGCATCACCGCCGAGAACGTGGCAAAGAAATACGGCATCAGCCGCGAAGCACAGGATGCACTGGCGCTGGCCAGCCAGCAAAAAGCCGCTTCCGCGCAGGAAGCGGGGCGCTTCAAGGACGAAATCATGCCGTTCAGCATTGCGCAGCGCAAGGGCGACCCCATCGTTTTTGCGGCCGACGAATTTATTAACAAGAAGACCAGCGCGGAAGCCCTGGCCGGCCTGCGCCCGGCGTTCGACAAGGCGGGTGGTGTCACGGCGGGCAACGCCTCGGGCATTAACGACGGCGCGGCCGCGGTGATGGTGATGACGGCCAAAAAAGCGGCATCGCTTGGTTTGAACCCCCTGGGCCGGATAGCGAGTTTTGCAACCAGTGGCCTGGACCCGGCTTATATGGGCATGGGCCCGGTGCCCGCGTCCACCAAGGCCCTGCAGCGCGCCGGCTGGAAGGCGCAAGACCTGGACTTGCTGGAGATCAACGAAGCCTTTGCGGCCCAGGCCTGTGCGGTCAACAAGGAAATGGGTTGGGACACGTCCAAGGTCAACGTGAACGGCGGTGCGATTGCGATCGGACACCCGATTGGCGCATCCGGCTGCCGCATCCTGGTGACTTTGCTGCACGAAATGCAGAAACGCAACGCCAAAAAAGGCATTGCATCCCTGTGTATCGGGGGCGGCATGGGAGTTGCGTTGACGATAGAGAGATAGGTTTCAGCGGTAGGTCGGTTTTGTTCAAAACATTCAAGAGGAGCACATCATGGGTCAAAAAATTGCGTATGTCACGGGTGGTATGGGTGGCATCGGTACCGCCATTTGCCAGCGCCTGCACAAAGAAGGTTTCAAGGTCATTGCCGGCTGCGGGCCCACGCGCGACCATGTCAAATGGATCGCCGAGCAGGCGGCGGCGGGTTACACCTTTTATGCGTCGGTGGGCAATGTGGGCGACTGGGATTCAACGGTTGCCGCGTTCACCAAGACCAAGGCCGAACACGGCGTGATCGACGTGCTGGTGAACAATGCCGGCATCACCAAGGACCGCATGTTCCTGAAGATGACGCGCGAAGACTGGGACTCGGTGATCGAGACCAACCTCAACTCGATGTTCAACGTCACCAAGCAGGTGGTGGCCGATATGGTCGAAAAAGGCTGGGGCCGCATCGTCAACATATCGTCCGTGAATGGCGAGAAGGGCCAGGCCGGCCAGACCAACTACTCGGCCGCCAAGGCCGGTATGCACGGCTTCTCGATGGCCCTGGCGCAAGAACTGGCCACCAAGGGCGTGACGGTCAACACCGTGAGCCCGGGCTACATCGGCACCGACATGGTCAATGCCATCCGCGAAGACGTGCTGGCCAAGATCGTCGCCACCGTGCCGGTCAAGCGCCTCGGCAAGCCCAGCGAAATCGCCTCCATCATCGCCTGGCTGGTATCGGAAGAAGGTGGTTATGCCACCGGTGCCGACTTCTCGGTCAATGGTGGTTTGCACATGGGCTGATGCCGGTTTGACCAATCCGTTCCTACGGTACGTCGCCAGTTTCGAGCAGCTGCTTGACAGCGGACGTGGCCTTGACGCCGCGTCCGCGCCCAGCCCGGAGTTGCCGCCGCTGGCCCAGGGCGCGCCGGTCTGCCTGGTGTGCTCGCCGCATCCGGACGATGAAGCTATCGCTGGGGGGTTGCCATGGCGCTTGCGCAGCCAAAGCGGCTGGCGGGTGGTCAACGTCGCCGTGACCTTGGGCAGCAACCAGGGCCGACGCGCGGCGCGCTGGAACGAACTGCTTGCGTGTTGTGCATATCTCGGCTTCGAGCTGGTCAGCGCGTCGGGAGAATCACACACCGGGCTGGAGCGCATCACACCACAGACGGCGCAGCAGGATGCCGCCTATTGGGCCGCTTGTGTTGCTCGGGTGGCCGATCTGATCACACATTACCAGCCGCGTCTCATCGTGTGTCCGCACCAGAACGACGGGCACGCCGCGCATACCGGGACCCATTTGCTGGTGATGGATGCCTTGCGCCGCCTCGGGCCGGGTGTGCAGGCGCATCTGGCCCTGAGCGAGTACTGGAATACGCAGCCCGATCCGGGGCTGATGGTGGAGTTGGGGCCATCGGATGTGGCTACCTTGATGGCCGCCCTGAGCCAGCATGTGGGCGAGGTGGCGCGCAACCCCTACCACCTGACATTACCGGCGTTTTTGATGGACGGTGTACGGCGTGGCGCCGAGCGGGTGGGGGCGCCGGGCAGCGCGGCGCCGCAGTTCAGTTTTGCGGCGCTTTACGGATGGCGGCGGTGGGCCCAAGGCCAAAGCCTCCCCTTGCCGGCGCAGGTGCTGGCGCTGCACCGTTTGCCCGCTACTTTGTTCGGTTGAGCAACACCGCCGAGCGCAGCAGCGACAGGCGGTCGTTGCCGAAATACATGTCGTCTCCCACAAACATGGTGGGTGAGCCAAAGCCGCCACGGCGCATCACCTCGTCGGTATTGGCCTTGAGCTGGTTTTTGACTTCGGGCTGACTGATGCCGTCGCGCAAGGCCGCGGCGTCCACGCCGCTTTGGGCGCAGATAGCCGCCAGCACGGCATCGTCGGCAATATCTTCCTCGCGGCCCCAGTAGGCTTCAAACACGGCTTTGGCAAACGGAACGAGTTTGCCTTGCGGCTCCAGCCAGATGCAGGCACGCATGGCCTTGACGCTATTGATGGGGAAGATCCGCGGCGGCATGGCGATCTTCAAGCCGGCGGCCCGCGCCCAGTCCTGGATGTCCTTGTAGAAGTACGCCTGCTTTGCCGGAACCGGGTTGTCGCGGTTGGCGTAGACACTCGGGTTGATGCTGTTGAAGATGCCACCCACCAGGATCGGCCGCCAACTAATGGGCTCGTCCAACTCCGCCGCCAGGGGCTGGATGTTGTGAAAGGCCAGGTAGGTCCAAGGGCTGGAGCAGTCAAAATAAAAGTCGATCATTTTGTTGGGTTCAAGGTGTTTTGAGTAGTGTGTGCCCCATCCCGCACGCTTTGCGCGGTCTGGCCGAACAGCGCCTTGCGCGCCTCTTCGGTCAGTCCGGACGCGCGCAGTTCCTTGCCCAGGGCCAGGCCTCGAAGCACGCCAGCGCGCTTGAACAGCAGGTCGTACCAGCGCTGCAAGTGCGGGAACTTTTCCAGCGTTATCTGTTGCATCTTGTGGGTTCGAATCCACGGGAAGATGGCCATGTCGGCAATCGAGTAGTCGGCGCCGGCCACATGGGCGCGGGTGCGCGCCAGTCGCGCGTCGAGTACGCCATACAAGCGGTCAACCTCCTTGCCGTAACGTTCTATCGCATAACCTATCTTCTCGGGAGCATACAAAAGGAAGTGGCCGTTTTGTCCCGCCATCGGCCCCAGTCCGCCCATCTGCCACATCAGCCACTGCAGCACCTGGAGCCGCGCGCGCAACTCGGTGGGCAGGAAGCGGCCTGCTTTTTCGGCCAGGTAAATCAGTATCGCGCCACTTTCGAACACGGCCACCGGCGCACCACCACCGCTTGGTGCATGGTCCACGATGGCGGGCATGCGGTTGTTTGGGCTGATGGCAAGAAACTCCGGCGTGAACTGCTCGCCCCGCCCAATGTTGACCGGCACAAGTTGGTACGGCAGACCACATTCCTCCAGCATGATGGCGATCTTCCAGCCGTTTGGCGTGGGCCAGTAATACAGGTCAATCATGGGGTCTAGGTTGTCCGTTGGTGGCACTTGCATGATATCCGTGCGAGTGGCTTCGGCGGCAAAGACAAGCTCATTTGGCCAGCTTTCGCTCCACACCCCTGCCGGCACCCAACT
>JANLPN010000496.1:0-4820 GCA_031367285.1 Betaproteobacteria bacterium
CCCAATTTCAACCACCACCGAACTGGCCCAGCTCGTGGCTGACACGGTCAAAACCCGCGAGCCGGGCCAGAACCCTGCAACGCGCACATTTCAGGCTTTTCGGATTTTCATCAACGCCGAGCTTGAAGCGCTGCAAACAGCTCTGACAGCCAGCCTGGATGTGTTGCAACCCCATGGAGTGCTGGTCGTGATCAGCTTTCATTCTCTCGAAGACCGCATCGTCAAGCAGTTCATCGCCGCCAATGCGCGCGAGGTATACGACCGGCGCGCACCGTTTGCCGCACCCAAGCCGATGCGCCTGCTGGCACTCGGCCGTGTCAAGCCGTCGGCCGCCGAAGTCGCGGCCAATCCGCGTTCGCGCAGCGCCATCATGCGGGTGGCGCAGAGGACCACGGCATGACCAGGCTGAATTTGGTTCTGTTGCTCGCTGTCATAGCGAGTGCCTTGTACCTCGTGAACGTGCAGTACGAATCGCGCCGCCTTTTCACCGAGCTGGATCGCGCCACGGCGGAAGCGCACCGCTTCGAGGTCGAGTTCGAACGGCTGCAGCTCGAAAAGCGCGCCCAGGCCACACCGCTGAGGGTCGAAAAGCTGGCCAAGGAGCAGTTGCAGATGCGCACCGCCACGCCGGCCATCACCCACTACGCGACCTATTCCGGCGCCGCGGCCACTGGTGCGGCCAGCGCCCCCGGGCCCCACAATACGCGCGAATCGGCGGGAAGCGTCCAATGAGCGCAGCGCCGGGCCGCCCCAAACAAGCTCGCACCGCAGCCCGCTGGGCGGAGGTTCTTCTATGAGCGCGGTGACCAGCGCCGGCACGTGCCGCGGCAAGGGACGCAAGGGCGCAGCATGAGCCGCGGCATTCCGTACACTTCCAGCCCCTTGCTGGCCAGCCGTACGCCGGTGTGGCGCAGCAAGCTGATAGTGTCCGCGGTGGCTGCGGGGTTTCTGGGCCTGGCGGCGCGCGCCGCTTATATCCAGATTCTGGCCAACGATTTCTACCAGCGCCAAGGAGAGGTCCGGTTTGCCCGCACCCTGGCCATGCCTGCCAACCGGGGCCGCATCCTGGACCGCAACGGATTGATCCTGGCCTCCAGCGTTCCGGCGCCCAGCATCTGGGCCATCCCCGAAGACGTGCAACGCGACGCGGGCCAGCTCAAGAAACTCGCCGACCTGCTGGAGATGCCGTTGGCGGAACTCACCCGCAAGCTTGAAGACGAAGACAAAACCTTCGTGTGGCTGCGGCGCCAGGTCGACGAGTCGGTCGCCCAGCAGATCACCGCGCTCGGCATCAAGGGCATCTACCAGCGCAAGGAATACAAGCGCCAGTACCCCGAAGGCGAGGCAGCGGCACACGTGGTCGGTTTTACCAATGTCGAGGACATCGGGCAGGAAGGCGTGGAACTGACCTTCGAAAAAGAACTCGCCGGCCGTGCCGGTTCACGCCGCGTGATCAAGGACCGCCTCGGGCAGGTTGTGGAGGCCGTAGGTGATCAAACTCCCCCGGTGGACGGACGCGATCTGCAATTGAGCATGGACAGCAAGGTGCAGTTTTTTGCCTACCAGAAGCTGCGCGATGCGGTGCTTCGGAACAAGGCCAAGGGAGGCAGTGTGGTGGTGCTGGACGCAGGTACCGGCGAGGTTCTGGCCCTTGCGAATTACCCGAGTTATGTGCCGGACAAGCGGCGCAACCTGTCCGGCGAACAACTGCGCAACCGCGCGCTGACCGATACTTTCGAGCCCGGCTCGACCATGAAACCCATCACCATAGGCATGGCGCTGGAGGCAGGCCGCATCACGCCGCAAACCCTGATAGACACCTCCCCCGGCCGCTACAACATCGGCGGCTTCACGATCAACGACACGCACAACTACGGAACGCTGACGGTCGAGGGCGTGATCCAGAAGTCCAGCAACGTCGGCGCCCTCAAGATCGCACAGAAAATGGCGCCGCAGGAGATGTGGAACACCTACACCGCGCTAGGCTACGGCCAGAAGCCCCAGATCCAGTTTCCCGGCGCGGTGTCGGGCCGGCTGCGCCCCTGGAAAACCTGGCGCCCTGTCGAGCAGGCGACCATGGCCTACGGTTATGGCCTGTCGGCATCGCTGTTCCAGATGGCGCATTCATACACCGCGTTTGCGCACGACGGCGAGATTATCCCGGTGACGATGTTGAAAAGCGATACGCCCGCCGTCGGCAGCCGCGTGTTCTCGGCCGAGACCGCGCGCTCGGTGCGCAAGATGCTGCAGATGGCGGCGGCGCCGGGCGGCACCGGGCCGCTGGCGCAGACCCTGGGTTATTCGGTCGGCGGCAAGTCGGGCACCGCGCGCAAGCAAATCGGCAAAGGCTACGCCAGTAACAAATACCGGTCCTGGTTCACCGGCATGGCGCCTATCGACCAGCCGCGCATCATCGTCTGCGTGATGGTCGACGAACCCAGCAACGGCCAGTATTTCGGCGGCGCGGTGGCGGCGCCGGTGTTCAGCGAGGTGGTGCAGCAGACGCTGCGTATTCTCGGGGCGACGCCCGATATGGCCGTCAAACCGCAGATCGACACCGCGGTCGAGGAGAGCCTGTGATGCTTGAACTCGACTCGCCCGAAACGGCCGCCACGTGGCTGCACCAGCGTGTGACCGGAACGCTGCAAACCGACAGCCGCAATCTGGCGCCCGGAGATGGATTCATTGCCTGGCCGGGTGCCGCCAACGATGCACGCGCACATGTACAGAACGCCCTGTCGCGCGGTGCCGGCGCCTGCCTGGTGGAACGCGCCGGTGTTGATGTGTTCCACTTTGAAGACGACCGGGTTGCCGCCTACCCGAAACTCAAGGCCGCCAGCGCTTTGGTGGCAGCGGCGTATTTCGACCAGCCCTCGCAAGCCCTTGCCGTGCTGGCGGTGACCGGTACCAACGGCAAGACGTCCACCGTCTGGTGGCTGGCGCAGGCTTTGTCCAGTACCCACCTGCACCCGCCTATTGCCTGCACCATGGTCGGCACACTCGGGGTGGGCAGCCCGCCGGCAGCCCATAGAGGTGACGACACGCCATCGCCACCAAATACTTTGCTCGCGACCGGGCTGACCACACCCGACGCGGTGCTGCTGCAGGCAAGCTTGCGGCACTTTGTGGATGCGAAGATCCAGGCCTGCGCGATTGAAGCGTCTTCGATCGGCATCAACGAACACCGGCTCGACGGCACCCTGGTCCACAGCGCGATATTCACCAACTTCACGCAAGACCATCTGGATTACCACGGCAGCATGGATGCGTACTGGCACGCCAAGGCACGGCTATTCCAGTGGCCGGGCCTGCGCAACGCCATCATCAACATCGACGACCCCAAGGGAGTGGAACTTGCCGCCTCCCTGGATACCGGCGCAGTCAGTCTGTGGACAGTGTCCTGCCAGTCGCCGGCCCGCCTGCGCGCCGGCAATATCGCGCACACGCACAGCGGCCTGTCGTTCAATGTTGTTGAAGCCGACGCGCAGCATCGCCTGAACACCCGCCTGATCGGGCAATACAACGTATCCAACCTGCTGGGCGTAGTCGCCACCATGCGGGCGCTGGGTGTGCCATTGGCCGACGCGGTGGCGGCATGCCAGGATTTGGAGCCGGTGCCAGGCCGCATGCAGTGTGTTAACGCGCCGGGCAAACCGCTGGTGGCGGTGGACTACGCCCACACACCGGACGCGCTGGAAAAGGCGCTTGCCGCGCTGCGCCCGTTGACGGAGCAACGCGGCGGCAAGCTGTGGTGTGTGTTCGGCTGCGGCGGTGACCGCGACCCGGTCAAGCGCCCGCTGATGGGCACCGTCGCGGCCCTGGGTGCGGACCACGTGGTGCTGACCAGCGACAACCCACGCAGCGAAAACCCGCTGGACATCATGGGCCAGATACTGCCCGGGCTGGCCGGCCACCCATCGGTGATCCAGCAAGCCGACCGTGGACTGGCAATTACCCAGGCACTGCAGTGTGCGGCCGCACCGGACGTGGTGCTGGTCGCTGGCAAGGGCCACGAAACCTATCAAGAGATCGCGGGCTTGCGGCTGGCGTTCTCGGACCTGGTCAAGGTCGAGCAGGCGCTCGCCCAGTGGCACATCCCGTCACCCGCGCAAGGAGTGGCATCATGAGCCGCCGGGCCGCTCCCAAGGCTCATGGCACCGCAATGCGCAGCATGGAGGTGTTCCTATGAGCGCGGGAATGGCCTCAGCGCCCATGATGAGCCTGCTGCAGGTCGCGGCATGGCTTCCCGGCGGCCTGCCGCTGGGCGATCTGGACACCATGATCAGCCGCGTGCACACCGACACCCGCAGCGTGTTGCCCGGCGACCTTTTTGTCGCACTACGCGGTGAACATTTCGATGCCAACACCATGCTGGCCCAGGCCAAGGCCAGCGGCGCCGTGGCGGCACTGTGTCACCCGGGCGCGAGTGGAGGCTTCGCGCTCACCGGCCTGCCGTGTATCGAGGTCGGCAACACCCTGGCCGCACTGGGTGCGCTGGCCACGCGGTGGCGGGCCCAGTTCGATCTGCCGCTGATCGCGGTGACCGGCAGCAACGGCAAGACCACGGTTACCCAGATGCTGGCTTCCATACTGCGCGCCGCGCGGCCCGAAACCAGCCTGGCCACACAAGGCAATTTCAACAACGAGATCGGCCTGCCGCTGACCTTGTTGCGGCTGCGCGCAAGCCACCGGGTTGCGGTGGTGGAACTGGGCATGAACCATCCCGGCGAAATAGCGCGGCTGGCCGCGATGGCCCGGCCCACGGTGGCGCTGGTCAACAACGCCCAGCGCGAACATCTGGAGTTCATGGGCACGGTAGA
>JANLPN010000506.1:0-3641 GCA_031367285.1 Betaproteobacteria bacterium
ACCACGCCCGGTATGGAACCCGGACGTCAAACAAAGCATGCCGTTCTTCGAACAGTGGCAGGACGTGCCCGATACGCAGGTTTACGACAACGGCTTCAAGATCCAGTGGGAACACTTTATCCGCCACGTGACCGAGAACGAGCCCTACCACTGGACGCTGGAAGAAGGCGCCAAGGGGGTGCAGCTGGTGGAGGCCGCCCTGCAATCGTCGCGGGAACGGCGCTGGGTCGATGTGGCGGCCCTGCGGATTTAGCAGCACCCTGCCATGCCGCTGACTCTTTTGTTGCCCACCGCGTCCGGCGCGATCGAGCGTTACGCCCTGGCCGGCGCCACGCCGGTGGCCAAGGACCACAAGGCTGTTGCGTTCAACCGCGTCGCCTATTCAGCCGCCCATGTGGTGGCCGATCCGCGCGCGGCCATCGACCCCTGGCTGCAGTGCGCGGTGGACTGGGACGCCACCATCGCCTACCGCCGGCGCTTGTGGTCGCTCGGCCTGGGAGTGGCCGAGGCGATGGACACGGCCCAGCGCGGCATGGGGCTGGACTGGCCCACATCGCTGGAGCTGATCCGCCGCTCGCTGGCCGCGGCCCGTGATGTGCCGGGCGCGCTGATCGCCTGCGGCTGCGGCACCGACCAGTTGGTGCCGGAGAACGTGCGCTCGGTCGATGATGTCATCCGTGCTTACGAAGAGCAGATGGAGGCGATAGAGAAGTTGGGCGGCAAACTGATAGTCATGGCCAGCCGCGCGCTGGCCCGCGTCGCACGGGGGCCGGCCGACTATGAACGTGTCTACGACCGCATCCTGCGCCAGGCCAGGCAACCCGTAGTCCTGCATTGGCTGGGCGATATGTTCGACCCGGCCCTCAAGGGATATTGGGGGTCCGACAGCGTGGACCAGGCCATGGATACCGCTTTGGGCATCATTGCCGCGCAGCCTGACAAGGTGGACGGCATCAAGATCTCCCTGCTCGACAAAGACAAGGAGATCGCCATGCGCCGCCGCCTGCCCACAACCGGCGGGGCCGATGGCCTGGGCGTGCGTATGTACACCGGCGACGACTTCAACTACGCCGAACTGATTGCGGGCGACGGTTTTGGCAACGAGCGCAGCGCAGAACCGCTTCAAGCAAGCGAACACTCCCTCGGGGGGCAGCGCAGTACACGAAGTGACAAGCGTGGGGGCCCGTGTTCAGCGGTTCATGGACACAGCGATGCGCTGCTGGGTATCTTCGACGCCATCGCGCCGGCGGCCAGTGCCGCGCTGGGTGCGCTGGCCAAGGGGGATGTTGATACCTTCCACGCCATCCTCAGACCCACCGTGCCTTTGTCGCGCCACGTCTTTGCCGCGCCAACACGGTTCTACAAGACCGGCGTGGTCTTCATGGCCTGGCTGAACGGCCACCAGAGCCACTTCACCATGGTCGGGGGGCAGCAAAGCACGCGGTCGTTGCCGCACCTGTGCGAGCTGTTCCGTTTGGCCGATGCGGCCAGCCTGCTTGAGCAGCCCGAGCTGGCCAGGCACCGCATGCGGACGCTGCTGGCTCTGCACGGCGTTGAGCCATGAAGTCCGTACAAACGACGCTCTCAAAAGGCGGGCACTGAACATGCGCGACTTTTCGCTCGACCACCAGAGCCTGTCCCTCAACACGGCCACGGTACGCAAGCAGTGGCCGCTGGACCGCATCATCGATGAATGCGCGCGGCGCGGCATACGCGCCATCAACCCCTGGCGCGACCAGGTGGCGGCGGTCGGGCTGAACCAGGTAGCGCGGCAATTGCGCGACACCGGCATACAACTCTCGGGCTACTGCCGCGGAGGCTTTTTCCCGGCGGTCGATGCCGCCGGCCGGCAAGCCGCGCTGCAGGACAACCGCCGTGCCATGGACGAGGCAAAAATACTCAATGCACCGTGCCTGGTGCTGGTGGTGGGTGGATTGCCGGGCGCACTGGCCGGCAAGGCCGCCTACACCGACATCACACGCGCCCGCACCGAGGTGTTTGACGGCATTGCCGCCTCGCTGGAATACGCGCGCGAAATCGGCCTGCCATTGGCCATCGAACCTTTGCACCCCATGCAGGCGGCCGAACGGGCCTGTATCAACACCCTGGAACATGCGCTGGACCTGTGTGACGCACTCGACCCGCCGCCGAGCCTGGCCGATGGCGCGACGGGGGCGACGGCGCCAGCCTGCGCGCTGGGCGTGGCGGTGGATATTTACCACGTGTGGTGGGACCCGAAACTCGCGCGGCAAATCGCCCGCGCCGCCGGCAATCCGGCGCGGAACCGCCTGCTCGCCTACCACGTGTGCGACTGGCTGCTTCCCACCCGTGACCTGCTCAACGACCGCGGCATGATGGGCGACGGTGTGGTCGAGCTCAAGAAGATTCGCGGCTGGATGGAGCAGGCCGGCTACCGGGGTTTTTGCGAGGTCGAGATTTTTTCCGAGCTGGACTGGTGGCAGCGGCCCGGTGGCGAAGTGCTGGACACCTGCATCGCCCGCCACCGCAGTGTGGTGTGAGAGGCCACAATGACTTTGCCGCTTCGTTTTGAAAACCTGGACCACCTTGAAGAGGTGATGTCCACGCCCTCGGTGGCACTGGTGGCTGCGCTGGCAGCCGTGCCGGGCGACATCATGGTGCTGGGCGTCGGGGGCAAGATGGGGCCGACCTTGGCGCGTATGGCCAAACGCGCGGCGCCCACGAAACGCGTGATCGGTGTTGCGCGTTTTTCCGAAGCCGGTTTGCGCGGGCGCCTGCATACGCAGGGCATTGAATGCATCACGGCGGACCTGCTCTCGCGAGACGCACTGGCAGCCCTCCCCGACGCGGCCAATATCGTTTTTATGGCCGGACGCAAATTCGGCTCTACCGGCAGTGAATGGCTTACCTGGGCCATGAACGCCCACGTGCCGGCGCTGGTGGCCGAGCGTTACCGCGGCTCCAACATCGTGGCCTTCTCCACCGCCTGCGTGTACCCGTTTACCAGCGTCACCAGCGGCGGTGCGCGGGAAGACCTGCCGCCCACCGCCCCGCCGGGCGAATATGCCAATTCCTGCGTGGCGCGGGAGCGTTTGTTCGAACATTTTTCGCACCGGCACCACACGCCGGGACGGCTGTTGCGGCTGTCGTATGCCATCGACATGCGTTACGGCGTATTACACGACCTGGGGCAAAAGCTGTTGGCGGGCGCACCGGTTGACCTGGCCATGGGCCACGCCAACATCCTCTGGCAAGGCACGGCGAACGACTGGGCGTTGCAGTCACTGGCCCACTGCACCGCGCCGACCTCGGCGCTCAACCTGAGCGGCCCCATGGTCGGCATTCGCGCCGCCGCGCAGGCGCTGGGCCAGCGGCTGGGCCGCCAGCCGCGGTTCACGGGCAGCGAAGCCGATACGGCCTGGCTGGTTGACTGCGCCCAGGCCAATGCCTTGTTTGGGCCGCCACCCGTCGGGCTGGACACGATGCTCGACTGGACCGCCGACTGGCTCGCGCGTGGCATGGCCACCCTGGGCAAACCCACGCATTTCGAAGCGCGTGACGGCAAATACTGAGCGATCGCCAATGCACTGGTCCGACATTCCCGCCGACTCGCTTGCCGTGTTGCGCCGTGGCAGCGTTATTCCGGCGCACCTGCTGGCACT
>JANLPN010000507.1:0-2840 GCA_031367285.1 Betaproteobacteria bacterium
TGCGCACCTTGTCGCCCAGGCGCACATTGAGCGAATCTATGCCAGGGAAAGCGCGGCTGTTCCAGGTCCACAAGTTGAAGTCCAGCATCGTGTTGGGCATCGGCGTCGTGCTACCGGGGTCGATATCGTAGGCGTTGAGCAGAAAGCAGAAATCGCGCTGCACCTCGTCGATCAGCGGATGATTCGCCTTCGGATGCGTGACCCAGAAACCCATCATGCCCATGGCCATCTGCGTCATTTCGTCCGCATGCGGGTGGTACATGAAGGTGCCGGGGCGGCGTGCCACGAACTCATAGACGAATGTCTTGCCCACGGGAATCTGCTTTTGGTTGAGTCCACCAACTCCGTCCATGCCGTTGGGAAGTCGCTGGCCATGCCAATGGATGGTTGTGTGCTCCGGCAGTTTATTGGTGACAAACACGCGCACCCGGTCGCCTTCCACGACTTCGATCGTAGGACCAGGACTTTGGCCGTTGTAGCCCCACAGCGTGGCCTTCATACCGGGTGCGATCTCGCGAATGACCGGCTCGGCCACCAGGTGAAACTCCTTCACCCCGCTGTTCATGCGCCAGGGAAGCGTCCACCCATTGAGCGTGACAACCGGGTTGTACGGCCGCCCCGTTTGTGGAACCAGGGGGGGTGCCGTATCAGGTTTTGCCATCAGCATCGGCTCGGGCAAAGCGGCCATTGCCACTTTGCTGACCGAAGCGGCGGCAACTGCCGTCATGGCAGCACCTCCGAAGAATTTACGTCGATTCATGGATCAGGTCTTTCAAATTGGGTTATGGGGCAAGACGCACGAGCGCATCAATGCGCGGCAGCAGCGTCGCCACCAGTGCCACCCGAACCGGCTTTCGGGGCTGCCATCGCGCCTGGGGAAGCCCCGGTGAGCGCGGTTTGCAAATCCGCCTCGGCCAGCCAGAAGTCCCGCTGGGCTTCAATGGCGCTGTTGATACTCACGATCTGAGTGCGGGTGTCGGCCAGCAGGTCCCAGACACTGGCCAGCATGCCGCTATAACGCAGCACCAGTTCGTCGTTGATGAACTTGCGCAGCGGCACGACTTCGTCACGGTAACGGCGTGCCAAGTCATAGGCGGTCCTGTAGCCGTGGTAGGCCTCACGCGCTTCCGACCGCGCCCGCACCGCCACGTCGCGCACCCGCGCGGCCGATTGCACATACATCGCCTGGGCCCGCGCATTGCGTGCGCCACCCCAGTCGAAGATCGGCAATGGCAATTCCAGTTCCCAGCCGCGCCGGGTCTCCCGGGTCTGGGCGGCGTTGTCGAAGGTCGTGTTGCGGCCATAGGCCAGCGTCATCCCGTCCACATACCCTAGCACCTTCTTGAGGCCCAACTGGTCCGCCACGTAAGCAGACTCGGCGATAGCCGAACGAACGTCCAGACGTTCGCGCAATGCCGTGGATTCGATGTCGGCCACGGCGGTGACATCCTTGGGGAGATCGGGAAGCCGCTCAGCCAGCCTGAAGTTCGTCTGAGCGCCCCATAGCCCCATCAAGCGGATGAGTTTCTCCCGTTCGCTGAATGCGGCCTGTTGCGTGCGGGC
Source organism: Betaproteobacteria bacterium (assembly GCA_031367285.1). Classification (GTDB taxonomy): domain Bacteria; phylum Pseudomonadota; class Gammaproteobacteria; order Burkholderiales; family Burkholderiaceae_C; genus CAISIP01. The sequence continues at coordinate 1,564 of JANLPN010000507.1, forward strand.
CAGTTGCGCGGTGGCATCGGCCAGAAACACCTGTTCACGCGCTTGCTGCAGCCGGCTCCAGTTGCCCACACGCGCCATGCGGCGTGCCAGCTCACCGCCGGCCTCGGCGGCCTCCTTGACGTCGGCCATATAACGCGCCGTTTGCTGGGCGGCCACGGCATTGATCCAGGTTTTGCGCGTCTCGGCGGCCAGCTTGACCACGTCTTGTGCCGCCTGCAGTTTGGCCAATTCATGCTGTTGACTTTGCCAGCGGGACTGCCAGGGCAGGGTCAGCATTCCCACCACGTTGAAGGTGAGCAGGCGTTCAATCTCCAGAGTGTCTGCTGCCCGGAATCGGCCCAGCATGAAGTGGGGATTGGGCAGTCGTCCGGCCTCGACCCGTTGGGCATCGCTCACGCCCAGCGTGGCCAGAGAGCTTTGCAGCGCGGGGTTGTTGAGCAATGCCACACGCACGGCGGACTCGGCACCCAGAGGCCCCTTGAGGAGTTCTGCGACTGCCGCATCGACTCCTGCTTGATCAGCGCCGGGATTACCAAGCTTGGCGTCGGGTGCACCGGTCTTTCCGGCGGTGAGTTGTTGCAATGCGGCGGCATCACCGTCAGGCGACAGCGAGGCACATCCGACCAGCAAAATGGCCGCAAGCGCGACCCCAGCGAGCTTCAATGAGGGTTGGAACTTCGCATTGAGCCATACCTTCATGTCCGGCCTCATGGTTTGAAGGGGCCAGAAGCCGGAGTGTGGCCAGGCATGGGGGTGTCAGTCTTGCGTCCCGCCTGGTTCGCCTCCCATTTCAGAATGTCGGCGTGGCCTTTGCTAAATTGGCCTACTTCGGCATTGGCCGCCTTCCAGTCCAAAGACTGGGTTTCCACTCCTCTGGGAGTGTCGGCAAACACGGATCGGTACAACACGGAGGGCACCGCAACGGAAGGGTCGGCGACCATCGCCTGCGCAAAACCAAGAACCGGCAACGCAAATACGCCGGACAAAAGAAATACTCTTTTCATGAAAAACTCCAGAACAGCTGAACAAGTGGCCGAAAGACCACGATCATCCGAGTGAAATCAGCCCGATTGGGTGATTTACGGACGAACTAAGGCTGCGAGAGTCAGGAAATAGGTGGCTTCAGGCCCAGTGCGCGCTCGGCACTGGTGAAGCGTGGTGCTGCAGACTGCGGCCCCTGAAGAGAAATAAATGTAGCTTCTGCGGCATCAGACGGATGCACAAGCCCTACCGAAGAACATGCCTGACACACCACACAGGATTCGCAGTGCGATGTG
>JANLPN010000538.1:0-15113 GCA_031367285.1 Betaproteobacteria bacterium
GGAACTGTGTTTTTTGCCGAACCCTTCAGAGAGACACCGCCATACCCCAGGCCTTTGCCTCCACCCTCAAGACTTTTAAGACGCCAATCGGCAAAACGGGCAAGTTCCCCTCCTTGCTCGGGCCGACGAAGCAGTACCCGAACATGGCCCGGTTGCCGGTGTCCTTGCGTATCGCCTGCGCCTGCACCCCTTGGAACCCCGGCGCAGGGCCAACTTATTTGCGGATAGGTTCTAATCACTGACGTTCAGAACCAGATCGCGGTCCGGCGCAAAGTTCGCGTGCAGCGGCAGCCAGGCGCCGCCTAAAGCGCGCGCATCCGGGCCGATGCTGCCGGGGATCACGGTGCTGGGCCACATGCCTTCCCAGTTGTAGTTCTTCAAGGCCGTGCCGGTGCACGTTATCAGGCGCTGCAGCAGCGGCCGGCAAAATGAGCCGTCCAGCACCACGGCATCCAGATCGAGGAAGGCGGTGCCGCTCACTACACAGTGGGCGAGTGCGTTGGCGGCGTGGCTGACCCAGGCCTCGGTGTGTTCCGCGAACGGTGCCTGCATCGTCCGTTCGTCGTAGGCGGCGGTGGGCTCCAGCCCATGGGTCACGTAGCGTTGCTCCAGTTCCCACAGGGAGGCGCGGCTGATCAGCTGTTCCGGCGTACCCCGGTCCTGCGCCAGGTACAGGGGCAACGAGGCCACGGCACCCGCGTTGCCGTGTACGCCGGTATGCAGATGCGAGTTGATAACCAGCCCGCCGCCGACAAAAGTGTCTATGAACAGGTAGAGGAAACTCTTCAGGTCGCGGCCGCAACCGCCCACCAGCTCGGCCACGCAGGCGGCCGACGTGTCCTTGGCAAAATGGACCGGCAAGTCGGTCATGCCCTGCACCTCAGCGCTCAGGTCAATCTGGTTCCAGGTGGTGGATTGCGCGCTCGACAAGCCCAGCATGCGGTGCCAGCCGCCCAGCTGGAACGGGGCGGCCACGCCCACGCCCACCAGCCGCGGGCCCAGCGGCCCCAGCCCGTCGCACAGGGCCTTGAGGTTGCGCGCCAGGGCCGGCAGCAGGGTCCTGGCTTCCGGGAACGGGTAGGCCAGGCTTTTGCGTTTGCGCACCGTGCCGGTAAAGTCCACCAGCAGCCAGTCAGCGCTGCGCCGCCCTATCTTCACGCCGATGGAAAACGCGCCGTCGGGGTTCAAGGCCAGCGGCACCGATGGCTGGCCGATACGTCCGCGCACGCGCTCATGGCGCACCAGCAACGCATCGTCTTCGAGCCGGGTGGTAATCAGGCCTATCGTCTGTGCGGTCAGACCGGTCAGGCGTGCCAGGTCGGCCTTGGGCAAACTGCCGTTCTGGCGTATGGCTTGCAGCACCACGCGTTCGTTGAACTGGCGCATGCCCACGTGGTTGGAACCACGCGGGCGCAACAAGGGAGGTGCCAGGCCGGCAGATATTTCAGGCCCGGGAGGCAACACGTCAGACGCGGCGGTAGGGGATGCTCGGCTCATGGCCGCAAACTGTCACCGATGACCCCTTTGCGCAGGATGAAGTTGCCAAACGGCTGCAACTCGCCGGTTACCACGATCGCGTAGGCATCGCGCGCCAGTTCGTAGAAGGCATGGCGCTCAATGCCCTGCGGCCGCTGGTGCGGCAACAGGCTGGGCGCGAGCAGGGTCAACACTTCGCGCTGCAACTGCGACAGGTAAGGCGGCTGTGTGCCTTCAACCTGCATGAACGCGACCGGGTGGTCCACATCCTGCGCCAGTGGCAACACCGAATCCACCGCCTGCGCCACGCGCTGCATGCCCACCCCCGCCAGCCGCAGTACCGGTTTGCCAGCCGCCAGACGCACGGCGGTGAAGTTCGCGTCGGCCAGCAGCAAGGCATCGCCGTGGCCCATCTCGGCCAGCAATCGCAGCAGGTCAGGGGTCAGCAAGGGGTTGATACCTTTGAGCATGGAGTACGGCTTACAGCGCCAGGGATTCGGCCGGCAGGTCCTCGGGTCTGAGTGCGCCGGTCATCACCGCAACGGTGTCGCTCATGCTGATCTTCTTGGGGTTCAGCACGGTACCGCGTTTGCCCAACCGGGCCACATGGATCCGGTCGGCGATTTCGAACACATGCGGCATGTTGTGCGATATCAACACCACCGGCAGGCCCTTGTCGCGCACGCGGCGTATCAGCTCGAGCACCATATTGCCTTCCTTCACGCCCAGCGCGGCCGTGGGTTCGTCCAGGATGACCACGTGTTCGGCGAATGCCGCGGCGCGCGCCACCGCAACACACTGGCGCTGGCCCCCGGAAAGGGTCTCGACCGCCTGCGTCATGGACCGGATGCCGACTTTCAGGTCGTTCATGCGCGCGATGCTTTGCTCCAGCATCTCCTTCTTGTCCAACATGCGCAATACCTTGCCCAGGAACCCCGCGCGCCGCAGCTCGCGGCCCAGAAACAGGTTCTCGGCGATGGTCATCGCGGGTGCCACCGCCAGGTCCTGGTAGACCGTTTCGATGCCCAGACGGCGGGCATCGATCGGACTGCGGAAGTGGATGTCCCGTCCGTCCAGCTGTATCTCGCCTTCGTCCGGAATGGTGGCGCCCGACAGGCATTTGATCAACGAAGACTTGCCGGCGCCGTTGTCGCCAATCACGGCCAGAATCTCACCCGCGCGCAGCTCGAAGTCGGCGCCATCCAGCGCCGTGACCTGGCCATAGCGCTTTACCAGGCCCGTGGCCCGCATCACGATTTGTGGAGCGTTCATATTACCTCCCTCCCTTGCGTGAAAGCTGGTCGATGGTCACCGCCAGAATCACCAGGATGCCGGTGATCAACACCTGGTAGACGGAAGAGACACCCATCAGCGTCAGGCCGTTGCGCAGTACGCCAACCACCACGGCACCCACCAGTGAGCCCAGAATCATGCCGCGCCCGCCGAACAGGCTGGTGCCGCCCAGCACCACGGCGGTGATGGCATCCAGGTTCTCGGTCTGGCCGGCGTTCGGGTCTCCCACGCCGACACGCGACACCGCCAGCAGCGATGCAATGCCGTAGAACACGCCGGCCAGCACATACACGCCCAGCAACACCCGCTCGGTGGGGATGCCGGTCAGGCGCGTCGCTTCGGCGTTGTTGCCGGCGGCGTAGATGTGGCGGCCGGAAGCCGTTTCACTCAGGTAGAACCACACACCCAGGTACAGCAGCACCATCAGCACGCTGCCGTACCCGATCTCGGTGCCGCCGAGAGCAAACGTGTTGCCCAGCCAGGTCATGGCTGGCGGCAGGTCGGTCACGGTCTGCGAGTTGGAGTAGAGCTGGGTGACGGCGAACGCGATGTTCAGCGTACCCAGCGTGACGATAAAAGGCGGTAGCTTTATGCGCGTGACCAGCAGGCCGTTGACCAGCCCGAACAACGCCGTAACAGCGATGCCGGCCAGTATCGCCAGCGGCACCGGAACCCCCAGTTCCACCGCGAACTTGGTCATCACAATGCCGCCCAGCGCCATCACCATGCCGCACGACAGGTCGATGCCGGCCGTCAGCACGATCAGCGTCTGGCCGATGGCGATCACACCCACTACCATGACCTGCTGCAATATCAGCGACAGGTTGGCGCCGGTCAGAAATCGCTCGGTCTGCGTGGCGAAGAACACACACGCAATCAGGAGCGCGATAAATGGCCCGAGTGTGCCGATGGACGGCAGCTTTTCTTTAAGGGATTTCATGGGGATCCTTCATACGGTGGCACTCGCAATCAAGTGTGCAGGCGCGGCACACGGAGCAGAAGCCGTCGCGAGCAGCCCGAGGCGGGGTTGAGGAGCGCAACCGTACACCCGTACGGTGAGCACCACAGACCCAGGATCGGGTCGCGCAGCAGGCTTATGCCCGTGGGCCTACTTTTTGCCCCAGCACAGATCGGTACCGGTCTTGACGTCTTTGCTGTCCACACCGGTCATGGCCTTGCCCGAGATCAGCGTGACGCCGGTGTCGGTATAACCGCTCACCTTCTTGCCGCTCTTGGCGTATTCCACGCCAGCCGCCACACCCATGGAGGCCATCTTGAGCGGGTACTGCTGCGAGGTGGCGGCAATCACACCGGTGCCCACGTCCTTGATGCCGGCGCAGCCGCCGTCCACCGACACGATGACCACGCCCTTTTCCTTCTTGGCGGCCTTGAGCGCGGTGAAGGCACCGGCGGCGGCCGGCTCGTTGATGGTGTAGACCAGGTTGATGTCGGGGTTCTTCTGCAGGCAGTTTTCCATCGCGGTCTGGCCCTTGGCCTGGTCGCCAAAGCTGTCGGCCATACACACTACCGAGGCGTCCTTGCCAAGTTCGTTGCTCTTGGCGTCCGGCGCGGCCAGGCCAAAACCTTTCAGGAAACCGTTGTGGCGTTGCGCGCCCACCGGATGGCCGGGGAACAGGTCGAGGGTTGCTATCTTGGCCGGCTTGCCGCCCAGCGCCGCCTTGGCGTATTGGCCAATCAGTTCACCGGCCTTGTAGTTGTCGGTGGCAAACAGCGCGTCGGTGGCCGATGCCGGGTCGGTGGGGCTGTCCAGGGCGATCACCATCACACCCTTGTCCTGGGCCTTCTTGATGGCCGGGATGATGGCCTTGCTGTCGCTGGGTGTGATCAGAATGGTCTTGGCGCCGGCCGCGATCATGTTTTCCATGGCAGTCACCTGGCCGGCGTTGTCGCCGTCGGTCTTGCCGGCGCCGGTCAGCAGTTTGGCGCCAAGCTTCTTGGCTTCGGCCTGGGCGCCTTCTTTCATTTTGACGAAGAAGGGGTTGGTTTCGGTTTTGGTGATCAGGCCAACGACCGGCTCAGCCGCAAAAGCGGAAGATGCGAAGGAGGCGGCAAGGGCCAGGACGGCCAGGGCGGGGGTGGTTTTTTTCACGATGTCTCCAGAGAGTGAAGGTGTTGGAATTACGCTTTACCTTGTAGCGTGGCTGAAGTATATTCGCGGCAGACTAATTAAATCAAGTTGTTTTAGTTATGGAAAACCCTAATACCCAAATTCAGGTCGCCACCGCCGGTGAAGCCCTGATTGACCTGATTGCGCAAGCCGACGGCCGCTTCGAACCCTGTCTGGGTGGCGCGGTTTTCAATCTCACGCGGGCAATTGCGCGCCAGGGCGTGGGTGCGAGCTACCTCAACCCTCTGTCGTCGGACCGTTTCGGGCGCCAGCTTGCGCGGGCCTTGCAGCAGGACCGGGTGGTGTTGGCCCACCCGCAGCCGGTGCAGGCGGTGACATCGCTGGCGGTCGTGGGGGTCGATGCGTCCGGCCACCCGGACTACGCCTTTTACCGCCAGGGCGTGGCGGACCGTGCCACGAGTGCGGGCGAGCTGGCCCAGGCTTGCGTCGGCCACCCTGCGCTGGAACTGGTCTGCACCGGATGCCTCGCCCTGTCGCCCGACGATGCCGACATCTACCTGCCCTGGTTGCGCGGGCAACGCGCCCTGGGCAAAACCATTGTGGTCGACGCCAACCTGCGGCCATCCGTCATGCCCGATCTGGCGGCCTACCGGCGCAATGTGGTCGCGGCGCTCACCTTGGCCGACATCATCAAGGCCAGCGACGAAGACCTGGAGACGCTGGGTGCACCGGGAACCAATGCCGTGCAACGGGCGCAACTGCTGCTGGCCTCCACCGGCGCACGCGTGCTGGCGCTCACGCTGGGTGCGCAAGGCGCCTGCCTGTTGTCGCGCGACGGCACGGTTTGGCGCGTCGAAGAGTCGGTTCCGGTCGAGGTGGTGGATACGGTGGGTGCCGGCGATTGTTTTCTGGCCGGGCTGCTGGTGGCGCTGCTGCGGCGCGAGCGCGCCTCCAGTGTTTTGCCGGAGGTGCTGGATGACGGTCTGGCCCGCCAGGTGCTGGCCCACGCCCTCGCCAGTGCGACGCTGTGTGTGATGCAGCGCGGCGCCGTGCCGCCCACCTGGGACGAGGTGCGTGCGCGCGTCGTGCAGCTGCCTTGCAGGTTTAGTTGAACGGAAAATTGCAGAGAGGCGTGGCGCGCCTATCTGTATTTGTGTACAGTACGTTGCATGGAAAAAGAGTCTCCCAAAGCCCGTACTGGCCATAGACAAGAAGGCGTTCGTCCAAAGGTCGTTGACCTGTTTGCCGGGGCGGGGGGGTTGTCCCTTGGATTCGAGCAGGCGGGGTTCGATGTTGCGGCGGCGGTCGAGATTGATCCGGTTCACTGTGCCGTGCACGAGTTCAATTTTCCGTATTCCACCGTTATTTGCGCCAGTGTCGTTGACCTGACGGGTGAGAGGATTCGCCGCAGGGCCGGGTTGGTGGGTTGTGATATCGATGTGGTGGTTGGTGGCGCGCCCTGTCAGGGGTTTTCTATGATAGGCAAGCGGGCCCTGGACGATCCGCGTAACCAGTTGGTCAGCCACTACGTCAGATTGGTTGGGGAACTGGCGCCCAAATACTGTGTTTTCGAAAATGTGCGCGGCCTGACGTTCGGCAAACATGTGCGGTTCCTGGACGAACTGATAGCGGCCTTGGGTAACGCTGGATACCGGGTACTGCTGCCGTACCGTGTACTCAATGCGGCAGACCATGCCGTCCCGCAGGATCGGCGTCGTCTGTTTTTAGTGGCGGCGCGGGGTGATATCGGGCTGCCGGCTTACCCTGAAGCCTCGGATCAGAAAGTGTCCGTGTGGGATGCGATTGGAGACCTTCCCGACGCGGATGCGTTTGAGCAGCTGCTCGGTTCCGACGCGGTTCGTACCCAATGGACCACACGCGCGCGCTACGCGCGCCGTTTGCGGAGCGTCGAGGCCGATGGTGACGATTTCAGCCACCCGAGGGCCTTTGACAAAGGCGTCCTCACCGCCAGTTTGCGCACGATTCATACACCGCTCTCCATGCAGCGCTTCATGGGAACTTCTGCTGGTTCAACAGAGCCAATCAGCCGCTTCCACAAACTTGACCCATCTGGGCTGTGCAACACCTTGCGGGCCGGCACCGACAGTGCACGAGGCGCTTTTACTTCCCCAAGACCCATACATCCTTTCCTGCCTCGGGTAATCACCGTGCGTGAGGCGGCGCGTCTTCACTCGTATCCGGACTGGTTTCGGTTCCACATGACCAAGTGGCACGGTTTCCGCCAAATCGGCAATAGCGTGCCTCCCCTGCTCGGTCGCGCGGTTGCCCGCCAGATCATGAAGGCGCTTGGCTTGCGGCCCGTCAAGCCCGAGACAGTCATGGAGTTGGGCCATGTTGAACTTCTCACCTACGACATGGGTGAAGCTGCGCGCCACTTCAAGGTATCGCGTGGCGTCATCGCGCAGCGTAACCGAAAGACCGTGGAAGTGCCGCGGCTTGACATCGGGGAGTCGCTGTATGCCTGAGCCAAAGGTGGCGAGGCTCCGGCCGCCTAACCGCTACAAGTCCATTATTTCGAGGGTTTTCAAACAGCACTACAAGGCTGGGGTGAAGGAGTTCGAATTCACGCGGGATGAGTTTGTGGCCATAGCGAAGTCGCTGCGCATAGAACTCCCCAAAAACGTTGGCGACGTCGTCTACTCCTTTCGGTACCGTGCGGAGCTTCCAAAAGACATCCTTTCCACTGCGGCCAGCGGGAGAGAGTGGATCATCGAAGGCGCCGGACGGGCGTGTTATCGCTTCAAGCTGGTAAGCCTGAACCGTATTGTTCCGCGTGATGAACTCCTGACGATCAAGGTGCCTGACGCAACGCCGGAAATTATTGCTGCTTATGCCCTGGGTGACGAGCAGGCCTTGCTGGCCAAGGTCCGCTACAACCGCCTGGTGGACGTTTTCCTTGGAATCGCGGCGTTCTCGCTGCAAAACCATTTGCGCACTACCGTCAAGGGTGTCGGGCAGATCGAGATCGATGAAATCTATGTTGGTATTGACCGATATGGCCGGCAATTTGTCGTACCGGTTCAGGCCAAGGGCGGTTCCGACAAACACGGCTCGGTCCAGACCCAGCAGGATGTTGCCTGCTGCGCGGAAAAGTTCCCAGGCCTGATTTGCCGCGCGTTGTCGGCGCAGTTCATGAGCGACGACCGTATAGCGATGTTCGAACTGGCGGTTATTGATGGCGAAGTCAAAGTCGTCGATGAGAAGCACTACCAGTTGGTGTCGGCTTCCAATATTTCGAAAGACGATCTGCGCCAATATTCGGAACGTGTTCCGGGCAGCTAACAGTCCCTAAACCACCCGGTTGCGCGCCAGCGGCGGGTTGCGGGCAAAGTAGCGCTGGATGCCGCGCATCAGGGCGTCGGCCAGTTGTTGCTGGTATTCGTCGCTGTTGAGTTTGGCTTCTTCCTCGGGGTTGCTGATAAAGGCGGCCTCCACCAGCACGCTGGGAATGTCGGGTGCCTTGAGCACGGCAAAGGCGGCTTGCTCGACCTTGCCCTTGTGCAGCTTGCCCACGCGCCCGATCTCGCCCAGCATCGCGCCGCCCAGGCTCAGGCTGTCCTTGATCTGGGCCGTGGTGCTCATGTCGAACAAGGCGCGTTGTACTTCGGCGTCCTTGGCCGTCACGTTCAGGCCGCCCACCAGATCGGCCTTGTTTTCCTTGTCGGCCATCCAGCGCGCGGCACTGCTCGACGCGCCGCCCTGGCTCAGCGCGAAGACGCTGGCTCCCTGCGGGTGCGGCGTAAAAAAAGCGTCGGCGTGGATGCTCACGAACAGGTCGGCCTGCACGCGCCGTGCCTTCTGCACCCGCACGTTCAGGGGCACGAAGAAATCCGAGTCGCGCGTCAGGTAGGCACGCATGGCGTTGCCATTGATGCTGGTCGCGTTGATGCGTTCGCGCAGCAAATGGGCAATCCGCAGCACCACGTCTTTTTCGCGCGTGCCGCCCGGGCCCACGGCACCCGGGTCCTCGCCGCCGTGCCCGGGGTCGAGCGCAATGATGATCAGGCGGTCGGTTCGCGCCGCTTCCGGCGTAGTCTGTTTGTCGGCATTGGCCACAGGCGGTTTGCCGCCGGGTGCCCTGCCAGGCGCGGTGTTGGCGGCGCTGTTCGAGGCGCTGGTCGCGGCCGGACCGGGCCCCGATGTATTGCCGGCAGTGTTGGGGCCGCCGGGTGTGCTGGAGGCAGCCGCATGCGGTGCTGCCGGCCGGTCGCGCTGCGCAATCAGCGCACCCAGAGGATCGTGCTCGTCCGCGGCGGCAACGGCCGATGCCGGCCTGGCGGGTCTGGCGCCTGCTGCCGCCACTCCCATTGCAGGCTCCGTGCCGGGTTTCACCGCCTGCCTGTCCTGCAGCCGCTCCGCAATCAGCGCCTCCAGCGGGTCCGCCACCCTGGTCGGGTACAGGTCCAGCACCAGCCGGTGCTGGTACGCGGCCACCGGGGGGAGGCTGAACACCTGTGGCAACACCGCCTGTTTCAGGTCCAGCACCAGACGCACGATATTGGGCGCGTTCTGGCCCACGCGTATGCCCTGGATGGTGGGATCGTCGGCACGCACCTTGGCCACCAGTTCCCGCAGCGCCGGGTTGAGGTCTATGCCTTCTATGTCCACCGCCAGGCGTGGCGGGTTGGCAATAAAAGTCTGCGTGGCCTTGAGCGCCCCGTCGGACTCAATCGTCACACGCGAATAATCGGGCGCCGGCCAGACCCGCACGGCAACGATGGTGGCCCCACGCGCAATATGGGCCGCGCCCAGCAGCAGGACCAGCATGCCGTGTTGCAGCAGGCTGCGCCGGTGCATTCCCTGGCCTGGATGCTGGGGAGGCATGCGGCTTGCACCCTTGGCGCGACCTGACATGTTCATCGCGTAGCCGCCAGCAACGCGGCCCCGGCCTCGCTTTGGGCAATCAGCTGTACCTGGCGTTCGCCGTCCATCTGCACCTCGATGTCGACTATCAGGTCGGCGAGCGGAACAAAGCTTGCGGCCTTCTCGGGCCACTCGGCCAGCTTGAGGCCCGGACTGGAAAAGATGTCGCGAAAACCCGCGTCTTCCCACTCGCGCGGATCGTTGAAACGGTAAAAATCAAAATGCCAGATCTGCAGGGGGGCCGGGTCGGACGGGGTGTGTGCCAATTCATGAGAAAACGCCGGGCCGCTCCCAAGTTTTCTTGCACCCCCTTGGGGGGCCTGACGCGAAGCGGCAGGGCTGGGGGCCTCATACGGCTCCACCACCGCATAGGTTGGGCTTTTGATACGGCCCGTGATGCCCAGCGCCTGCAGCAGATGCCGTACCAGCGTGGTCTTGCCGGCGCCCAGTTCACCACGTAGCTCCACATACGCGTTGTGCAACGCGGGCTGGGCCGCAAGGCTGGCTGCAAACAATCGCGTGGCCTCTTCGTCCTTCCAGACCAGGCTTTTTACAATAGGCAGGTGATGGATACCCGCTTGCTCGTCGATGGCAGTCAAATGGTTTCTCAAATAGAGGCCTGGGGCCGGGAACTTGGATTCTCCCAAATTGGCGTGGCCGGCATCGACCTGTCCGGCGCGGAGCCCGGTTTGTTGGACTGGCTGGCGCAGGGTTTCCATGGCGATATGGCCTATATGGCGGCCCACGGCCTAAAGCGCGCTCGGCCGGCCGAGCTGGTGCCCGGCACGTTGAGCGTGGTCACGGCGCGGCTGGACTACCTGCCCGCATCCACGCCCGATGGCTGGCAAGGCATAGAATTTGCGCGCCTGGACCGGCCGGCGCAGGGCACGGTATCACTCTATGCGCGTGGCCGGGACTACCACAAGGTGTTGCGCCAGCGCCTGCAGCGGCTTGGCGAGCGTATCCAGGCCGCGGTGGGGGAACTGGGCTACCGCGTTTTTACCGACTCGGCCCCGGTGCTGGAGGCCGAATTGGCGGTGCGCAGCGGCCAGGGCTGGCGCGGCAAACACACGCTGGTGCTTGATCGCCAAGCCGGCTCGATGTTTTTCCTGGGTGAAATTTACCTGGACCTGGCCTTGCCGGCGAGCGCGCCCGTGGCCGGGCATTGCGGCAGTTGCTCGGCCTGTTTAAGCGTCTGCCCGACCCAGGCCATTGTTGCGCCCTACAAGCTTGATGCACGCCGTTGCATTTCTTACCTCACCATTGAACACGCGGGCTCCATCCCGCCTGAGCTACGCCCGCTGATGGGTAACCGCATTTATGGCTGCGACGACTGCCAGCTGGTCTGCCCGTGGAACAAGTTCGCGCGGCGTAGCGTACTGCCGGATTTTGATCCGCGCTCCGGCCTCGCCGGGGCGCAACTGGTGGAACTGTTTGGCTGGAGCGAAGCCCAATTCCTGCGGCATACCGAAGGCAGTGCCATCCGGCGTATCGGCCATGAGCGCTGGCTGCGCAATATCGCGGTGGCCCTGGGCAACGCCTTGCGTACGCAACCCGACCCGGCGTTGCAGCAGGCCTTGCGGCAACGCGCGCTGGACCACAGTGCCCTGGTGCGCGAACACGTGCAGTGGGCCTTGGGCTACCATGAGGCCCGTCCATAAAACAAAATCGGTACAGCCCTCTGAAAACCCGCCCATGAACCAGATCCGACTGCTTGTTATCGATCCCCAGAATGATTTCATGGACGTCGCCGATGCCACGCTGCCGGTACCCGGCGCCAGTGCCGACATGGCGCGCCTGGCGGGTTTTGTGGACGCGATGGGGCCACGCATAAGCGACCTGGTGGTCACCCTCGACTCGCATGCCAGCGTGGGCATAGAGCGCACCACGTTCTGGGTCACGCCCGACGGTGCACCGGTTGCGCCGTTTACCTTGATCACGGCGGCGGACGTCCGCGGCGGCAGGTTCGTGCCGCGTTATCCGCGGCGGCTGACGGAGACCATAACCTACCTGGAGGCGCTGGAAGCAGCTAGCGGGCGCACGCTGATTGTGTGGCCGGTGCATTGTGTGCTGGGCACCTGGGGCCACAACATCCAGCACGAGCTTGCCGCCAGTATTGCCGCCTGGGAATATGCGAGCGGGCATACCTGCGACAAGGTGCTCAAGGGCCGCAACACTATGACCGAACAGTACAGTGCGTTCCGCGCCGAGGTGCCCATTGCCGATGACCCGCGCAGCCACAACAATGCCGCGTTGATGGCGCGCCTGGGAGCGGGCGACGCCATGCTGGTGGTGGCCGGTGAAGCGCTGAGCCACTGCGTGGCCGCCTCGGGTGAAGACATGCTGGCGCAACTGGATGCTGCCCGGTTGCGCAACACCGTGTTCCTGACCGACTGCATGAGCCCCGTGACCGGATTCGAGGCCGCGGGCGAACAGTTCCTGCGGCAGTTGCGCGACCATGGCGTGCGCACGATGACTTCGGCGCAGGCCGCGCAGGAGCTATGAGCGCCCCCAGCCCTGGCTTCGCCAGGCCCCCCGAGGGGGTGCAAGAAAACTTGGGAGCGGCCCGGCGTTTTCTTGAGACCACCCCCAGCACGGCGCTGCATCTGGTGCCGAGCCGTTGGGTGCGCAGGTTCATTCTCTGGGGCGAGGCCTGGTGGGTCGTGGTCCATTTCGGCGCGCAGATGCTGGTGGTGGTGCTGACGCCGTCGAGCTACCGGCGCAGCCAGCGCCGCGTGATCTACCAGCATATGCATGCGGCCACTGCACCGGTCCTGCCGGCTTTTGTGGTGATCACCGCGCTGGTCAGCGTGGTGATCATCCGCATCGTGGTGGCCACTGCTTCCAGCTATGGACTGTCGCAGTACGCGCTGGACGTGCTGGTGCGCACACTGGTGATCGAGTTGCTGCCTTTGCTGGTCGCCCTGTACGTTGCGGTTCGCTACACCATGCCCGAGGGGGAAAAGGTGACGGAATTGCGCGCGCAGGGCAAGCTGATCGCGCAATGGCGTTCCGGCGGCGACCCGGCGCGGGACGCGCTGATGCCGCGGGTGCTGGCCGGTGTATTTGCGGTGGCGCTGCTTGCGGCCTTAAGCTGCCTGCTGGCACTGGTGTTGACCTACCTGACCGTATATGGCTTTACCAGCTGGGGCCTCGTGTCGTACACACGCTCCGTGGGGCAGGTGTTCAACCCTGCGGTAACGCTGATCTTCGCGCTCAAGGCCCTGTTTTTCAGCCTCGCCGTGGCAATCCTGCCGATGGCGCCCGTGCCCCGCCATCGCTCGGGCCCAACGGGGCGCAGGCTGGACAACGTCGAACAGCTCGGCCGGCTGTTTGCCGTGTTGCTGGTGGTCGAGGTGGTCTCCCTGGTCGGCAACTATTACTGACCAGTGCCAGACCCCGACAAGCACCGAACCATGGCTCTGGAATCCGATACCCCACCGCCGATACCGCACCTGGAGAGCAAGGCCAGGCTGCTGCTGCTGGTCATGATCCTGCTGGTGGCCGGCGCGGTGGCCTACCTCATGTATGCCCGCGGCGCGTTCGAGCGCACCCAGTCACTGGTGCTGATTGCCGACGACTCCGAAGGCGTGGTGGTGGGCATGGACATGACCTTCTCGGGTTTCCCGGTGGGCCGCGTAGGCCGTATCGAGCTTTCCGCCGACGGCAATGCACGCATCATTGTCGATGTGCCCAGCAAGGACGCACATTGGTTGCGTACGTCAAGTGTGTTCACGATGGAAAACGGCCTGGTCGGCGGGCCGCGTATCCGGGCCTTCAGCGGTGTGTTGACCGATCCTCCTTTGCCCGATGGTGCGGAGCGCAAGGTGCTGCGTGGCGACGCCGCCGCCGAAATACCCAAAATGATTGCCAGCGTGCGCGACCTGGTCAGCAACCTGAGCGCCATGACGTCCGCCGACGCACCCCTGGGCGCCAGCCTGCGCAGCCTGCAAACCACGGCCGAACGCCTGAATGGCCCCGGTGGCGCCCTGGGTGTGTTGCTTGGCAACGAAGCCGAAGCGAAAAAACTCACGCTGGCGCTGGACCGTACCAATGCCTTGCTGGCGCGCCTGGACGGCCTGGTCGTCAAGGCCGACGGCATTGCGGTCAGGACCGACGGCATGGTGGCCAAGGCCGATGCCCAGGTGTTCGGCCCCAGCGGCGTGATGACCGAAACCCGTGCCACCGTGGTGCAGCTAAACGGCCTGCTGGCCGATACACGCGCCAGCCTCAAGAAGGTGGACGCCGTGCTGGTGGAGGCCCAGGCCATTGGCGCCAACACGCGCGAGGCCACGAACGACCTTGGCGCCCTGCGCGGCGAGGTGGACGCCAGCCTGCGCAAGGTGGAGCAGCTGGTCAACGAGATCAACCGCAAGTGGCCGTTCAAACGCGACACGGAGATCAAGCTGCCATGAAAACCGGCACGCCCTGGTACACGCATGGGAACCGGTATGCCGCCTCCGGAGCAGGGCGGCCAGGCCTGGCCGTGCTGTTGGCCGCCGTGGTGCTTGTCGGCTGCGCAAACACGCCTCCCGCACCTGACTGGCAGATGAATGCCAAGAGTGCGATGGAGCGCGCGCAGGGCGCCTATTTGTCGGGCAATACGCGCGTTGAAGCGACGGAGTTTTCGAGGGCGCGCGCCGAGGTGGCGAGCACCGGCCGCGCCGACCTGATGGCCCGGATCGAACTCGCGCGTTGCGCCACCCGTGTCGCCAGCCTGGTATTTGAAGACTGCGCCGGGTTCAAAACACTGGCGCAGGATGCGCCGGCAGCCGAGCAGGCGTATGCCGTCTACCTGGCCGGGCGGGCGCAGGCGAAAGACGCGGCGCTGTTGCCGGAGCAGCACCGTGCCGTTGCAAGCGCGCCGGCGCAAGGTGGCGTTGACCTGCGGCCGATTGCCGATCCGCTCGCACGCCTGGTTGCCGCCGGTGTATTGCTGCAGACCGGCCGTGCCGACCCGGCCGTGATTGCCCTGGCAATCGACACCGCGTCGGAGCAAGGCTGGCGGCGGCCGCTGCTGGCATGGTTAGGTGTGCAGGCGCAACGCGCCGATGCCGCCGGTGACGCGACCGAGGCAGCGCGCATACGCCGGCGCATTGCGCTCGCGGGCGACGGTGCGGCGCGTACACCCTGAGCGCGAATCCATCTCTTTCAATGTGTTCCGATACCTCCGTGTCGGGGTACCAGGGCGGCGTTGCATTCCCGGAAGTCTCCGGTCGTCTCCGGTCTCCAGATCACGAAACTGGGCCGTCGATCTGGGCCTTCAAACGGGTAGCGCACTCGCGCAAGGCACTGACTGCGAAGCCATGGCCAAGCGTAAAAAGCCGGCCGCGTAGGAGGGGTCGCCATACATGCGCGTCGTGTCTATCCA
>JANLPN010000432.1:0-7632 GCA_031367285.1 Betaproteobacteria bacterium
CAGGGTGCCGGCCAGTGCGATCGCCAGCGTGCCGGTGGACACCACCTTCGGGATGCCGTTCATGCCCATTGCGCCGCCGGTGATGCTCTCGGAGTAGACGTTGAGCGACAGCACCACCTGCACGAAGGCCAGCGTGGCGATCGCCTGGTAGACGCCGCGCAGCCGCGCCAGCGGCAGCGACAGCAGCACCGCCACCGCCATGCCGGCCAGCGCGCCGGCGACCACGGCCAGCGCCGGGTGCAGGCCGGCCTTGAGCGTCAGCCAGGCGGACAGATAGGCGCCAATCGCTGTCAACCCCGCATTGGCAACCGAGAACACACCGGCCCGCATCACGATGTACTGGCCCAGCGCCAGCCCGGAATGCAGCAGGAACAGGTCGACCAGCGGCTGGTAGGCGATGAAGAGCTGGACCATCACCGTCCCCGCATGGCGCCGGCTTCCGGCTTGCCGAGGAGGCCGTGTGGTCGGAACAGCAGGATCAGGAAGAGCATTGAAAAGATGATGGTGTCGGTCAGTCCGGAGGGCAGGTAGGCGACCGTGAGGGTTTGCATCATGCCCAGCAGCAAGCCGGCCAGCAGTGCGCCAGGAATGCTGCCAAGGCCACCGAGGATGACGACCGCGAAGCCGCGCAGCAGATAAGGTTCGCCCATCAGAAAGTGGATGCTGTTGAATGCCAGGCCGACCAGCACGCCGGCGGCGCCGGCCAATACGCCGGACATGAAGAAGGTCTGGAAATAGACAAAATTCGGATTCACGCCGACAAGGGTCGCCGCGCGTTCGTTGCCGGCCACGGCCCGAACCTGGCGGCCAAAAGCGGTGCGGTACAGATAGAAGGTGAGCCCGACCACGAGCACCGCGGCACATGCGGCCATGACCAGTTGCAGGGCCGACACACGCAGCCCGAGAAACTCGAATATGACCACCGGCATGGTCTCGAACGGGAAGCGCATGATCTGCGTGTTGGACACCTTCTGTGCCACGGCCATGATGGCCAGCCCGGCGCCGATCGAGGTGATGATGGCGCCAAACTCCAGTTCCTGCAGGCCGCTTTTGCGCAGCTTGCGGAAGGCGCCCAATTCGATCAATACCGACAGCAGGCCGCTACCCACCATGGCCAGCAGAAAGCCGATCCACAGCGGCCACCCGCCCAGCACCGCGTACAGGGCAATGAAGGCGCCGGTCATGAACACGGCGCCGTGCGCCAGGTTCAGCACCTGGTGGATGCCGAACACAAGGGTGAATCCGACCGCGAACAGCGCGTATACGCCGCCAACGATCAGACCATTGAGGATTTGTTGGGCGATCACCGGTGTCGCTGCGCGGTCGGGTTGTGGTAGCGCTTGGCGGCTGCGCGCTCAGGCCTGCGGGACGGTCGTGTGCCGGTCGTCCAGGATCCACGCGACCGATTGCGCCAGCAACTGGCGGTGTACCGGGTGGTCGAGCGACTGCGCGTCATGACCAAGCGCGTCATAGACGATGCGGGCGCCGTGCCAGCGGCGCGTCCACCAGACAGGAGTCCATGCGCCCGGCTGGCCGGCATTGCCGGTCAGGTTGCGTGCGTGTGCCAGTGGCCGGACATCGGGCGCCACGGTCATGTTTTCGTAGACCTCGTCCTGGCATTGGAAAGCGGGCAGACCGGTGCCCATGGCGTGGGGGTCGGCGGCGTCGAACCGCACCTCGATGTGTCCGTAAGGCGCATGACCGGATTGGCCCCAGATCCAGCGGCTGCCGACGATGTCACCCCATTGCGGCCAGTCATCGAAGCTGATGGCGGCAGTGTGCATGGCCAACAGCCCGCCGCCGCCGCGCAGAAATTGCGCGATGGCAGAACGCGCCTGCTGCGAGATGGCCAGGCCCCAGCGCGCCCGGTGTGCATCGTATTTGGCCTCGGGCATGGCCCAGCGCAATGCGCTGACCGTCAGCAACTGGTAGTTGCCCTGCGCCAGGCGCTGGCAACCAGCCTCGATGTCTTCCTCGACGTCGGTCTCGATGCCTTGCCCCGACAAGGCTTGCACGATCGATGGTGCACCGGCTTCGACCGGATGGTGCAGGCCGCCGGCCAGCAACAGGTTGCGTACGGTTGTCGTGGTCATGGGTTGACGGGTGCCTCGCGCGGTAGAAGGGCGAGCAGGGCGCGCGAGGCGCCACCGTCGACCACCAATTGGTGGCCATTGATGTAGCTGGCGGCGTCAGACGCCAGAAAGATGACGGCGTCGGCGATGTCTTCGGAGCTTCCGAGGCGCCGGCTGGGCACGGCCTGGCAGCGCAGGTCGCGCACGGTCTGGTTCGCGAAGAATGGGGCCGACAGTCCGGCATCGATGAAGCCCGGCGCAACGGCATTGATGCGCAGGCCCAGGGGTCCCCATTCGACGGCCATCAGTTCGGTCAGCTTGGCCAGAGCGGCCTTGGACGGCGGATAGGCCCCGCTGTTGGGCGCTGGCGTGACGCCGTTGATCGAGGTGATGTTGATGATGCAACCCGAGCCACGCGAGACCATGCGCCGCGCCGCGGCCTGGCCGACGATGAACCCGCTGACGAGGTTGACCTCGAGTACGCTGCGGAAATCGTCCAGGGTCTGTTCGATGAGGGGCTTGAACCGGGCGATGCCGGCGCAGTTGACCACCAGATCGGGAGCGCGGCCAAAGTGTGACTGCGCTGCGTCGAATGCGGCCTGCACCGACGCTTCGTCCGTGACATCGCATAACAAACCGAGGGATTGTGGAATGCTTGCGGCGCGTTCGCGCGCACGGTCGGCATTCTGATCGAGGAGGGTCACGCAGTAACCCGCAGCCGCAGCCCGTTCGCCGATGGCGCCGCCGATGTCGCCTCCGCCACCTGTGATCAGCGCGTGTTTCACGATTGCGGTCTCCTATTCACTTCGTCTTGTTCTTGGGCGCGTCATGCCCCGCGGCATTGGCGGCGCGGACTGTCTGTCCACATTGACGTGAAATTATGGCACGGGTACATTCAACGAAATCGGTTTAATTGATGTTGTTGCAAAATAGTGCGGGTGAGCCGATTGATGCAACCACCGTCGGACACTCCAGGAGAATTGACATGAAGAACCCCGCTATTGCCCACGCCAGAGTGATCGATCTACACGCCCATATCGTGCTTCGAGAGACCATTGGCGCTGCTGGCGATTACGGCCCGACGATCGGCCGCAATGACGATGGATCGCCGTATTTCCAGATCGGCACGACGTACCGCCTCAATGGCGTCAAGTACGAGGGCAGCCCGTTCATGGATCCGGATCTGCGCATGCAACGCATGGTCGAGCGGGGCATCGATTTTCAGGTCGTGTCGCCCAATCCCCTGACCTATATGCACTTCATTCCGGCGGGCGACGCAGTGCGCTTTTGCCGTGTGCACAACGATGCGCTGGCCAAGGTTGTGGCCGACCGGTCGCAGCGCCTTGCAGGGCTGGCGGCCTTGCCGTTGCAGAACCCCGCGGCGGCGGCGGCCGAACTGCGCCGTGCCGTAACCGAGCTTGGGCTGGTGGGCGCGAGTTTCGGAACCGATGCTCCGGTCACACTCGATGACGCGTCGCTCGATGTCCTGTATGCGGAAGCGGTGCGGCTCGACGTGCCCTTGTTCATCCATCCGGGGCCTGCCGGCATCGATGGTCCCGCGGGCGACCCGGCGCTCAAGCGCTTCGAACTGGACATCGTTGTGGGTTTCGCCGCACAGGAAACCCTGGCCGTGGCCACACTGATCTACGGCGGTGTGCTTGACCGCCATCCTGGCCTGGACATCTGCTTCAGCCATGGTGGCGGTGCCACCGCCCTGTTAATGGGGCGCATGGCAAAGGGCGCACGGAAACGGGCGTGGTCGCCGCCGGCGCTGCGCGCGCAGGGCGCGTTCGAAACCCGACTCAAACGACTGTGGTTCGACACCCATATCGACCATCCGCAGGTATTGCCCTTGCTCGCGGCAGCAGTCGGCCAGGACCATCTGGTGTACGGCACCAACTTTGCGGGCTGGGACGAACCTGACGCGCAGGCGTCGGGTGAACGGGCGCCCGTGGCGCCGGAGTTGGCGGACAACGCGCGTCGTCTGCTGCGTGCCACGGCCGGGGCCTGATGCCGGCCGGGAACACCCTGTCGCCGCGGCCAGTGCGTGTACCGCCACGGCCACATGGATCACTTACAACCAACGGAGGACCGACCGATGACCGAACTTGATAGTCTTACCCGCAGGGTCGAGCAACTGGAGTCACGGGTTGCCATTGCCGAACTGGTCAGTGGTTATGCAGTTGCCTGCGACGAGCATGACATTGCGCGTCTCGGTACGCAGTTTGCCGAGGACGCCGTGATGGACTCTCCCAGCAAGCTGCTGGTGGCGCAAGGCCGGGCGCAGATTCTGGACATGTTCGTGCATCTGTTCAAGATCCGCGGGCCGGGCTACCACTGGACGCATGACCACTTTGTCAATTTCGACGGCACGGATTCCAACCGTGCCACTGGTGTGGTGCTGAGCCATGCCGAAACCTGCCCGGACCACGAGGTCAGTGTGTCGGGCATGCGTTATGACGACCAGTACCGCCGGATCGACGGGCACTGGGTGTTTCAGAAGCGGGTGCTGAAGTTTCTTTACTACGTGCCGGTCAAAGACTATGCCCAGGCGCTCAGTGGCAGCACGCGGGTAACCATGGGCGGCCGCAGCCTGCCCGGCGACTATCCT
The DNA here is from genome assembly GCA_031367285.1 of Betaproteobacteria bacterium. Taxonomy (GTDB): domain Bacteria; phylum Pseudomonadota; class Gammaproteobacteria; order Burkholderiales; family Burkholderiaceae_C; genus CAISIP01. The sequence continues at coordinate 4,684 of JANLPN010000432.1, forward strand.
GAGTCGTTGCCGGTCTGGCAGGATTTTGATCGCGCCCACGGCCGCGCTGCCTGACGAGGACCGCCCCATGTTGACTACCAACGACTCCAATGCGCTCGCGTTGCGGGCTTTGGCGCACTTGCACGACAAGACCACCGACCAGGCGCCGTCGGTGATGCAGCAGCAGGTGGACGCCTACATCGACCCGGAACGTTTTCGGCGCGAGATCGACCGCGTATTCCACCATCTGCCCTTGGGCCTGGCCCTGAGCATCGAACTGCCTGCGCCGGGCAGCTACAAGGCGATGACGTTGATGGGAAAGCCCATCATTGTGGTGCGCTCGGAAGACGGCGTGGTACGCGCGTTCATCAATGCGTGTCGCCACCGCGGCGCGCAACTGTGCCAGGCCGGCAGTGGCACGATCAAGCGTTTTGTCTGCCCCTATCACGCCTGGCGTTATGACTTGAAGGGTCAGCTGGCGGGTCTGTTCGGAGAGTCGACCTTCGGGGAAGTCAGCGCCGCAACGCATTCGCTGACGGAGCTTGCGTGTGCCGAGCGGGTTGGCGTCGTATGGGTCGGGCTCACGCCGGGCGACAGCTTCGATATCGACACCTTCCTGGGCGGATTTGCGGCGCCACTGGCCTCTTTGAACCTCGACAAATGGCATGTGTATACCCAGCGCGATATTCCCGGGCCCGGCTGGAAGGCTGCCTGGGATGGCTACCTGGAGTCGTACCACCACAATACCGTGCACAGCAGCACCGTGGGCAAATACACCATCGGCAATCTGATCCTGCACGATGGCTTCGGCCCGCACCAGCGCCTGGTGTTTGGTCGCAAGAGCCTGAGCGAACTCGACGACGTGCCACAGGCGCAGTGGAACGCCGAGACCCATCTGCGCCGCATCCATCTGTGTTTCCCCAATCTGGCCATCTCCGGGGTGCTGGGTGACCATTGCCTGGTCAGTCAGGTATTCCCGGGTCCGACCCCGGACACCACGGTGACACGCCAGACCGTGTTATCGGCCCGTGAACCGGTGACACCCGAAGAAAAGGAGGCCACCGAGACCTTCTCGCAACTGGTACTCAAGGCGGTCAGCGAAGAGGACTATGCCATTGGCTTCACGGTGCAGGAGTCGCTGCGCGCCGGTGGCAATACAGTCTTCACCTTCGGCCGCAACGAGCCCGGCGTGCAGCATTTTCACAAGACACTAGAGGCCTACATGCGCGCTGCGCCGGGGCGGTCTCCGCAGTTCTGATGGGGCGCCACGGGCAACACCTCTATGAATCCCACGCCATCATGGTAGCCAAGTCAAGCAATCCCCTGGCCGTCGAACCGGTACCTACTGCACTGGAGGATCGGCTGACTTTTCTGGTCCACAGCGTGGCCGCGCGTATCGCGTCGGTGGGTAACCGCCACTTTCGCGCGCATGACTTGAACCACTATTCGGCGCGCATCATGGTGCTGCTGCTGCAGCACGAGGAGTTGCGGGCCGGCGAACTGGTTGAACTGATGGTATTGCCACAGTCCACGATTTCCAGCCAGTTGCAGGCCTTGCATGGCAAGCGGCTGATACGGCGGCGGCGTTCGCGCCATGACAACCGCTCTATCATTCTCACGCTGACGCCAGCCGGCATGGAACTGGCTCGCGACTGTGACGGTTTGAGCCTGCGCGTGCACCACGCCTTGCTCGACGACATATCCGAGCGTGAGAAGAAGGTCGCGTTCGGCTTCTTGCGCAAGGTCAACACCCGGCTGTTGTCGCTGGAGTCCCAGCAACTCTACCCGTTTCATGGCCCGGCACAGCTGGAAAAGATCGCTGGTGCCGACAAGCCGGCGCGCGTCGGTGCCACGAGCGCGAAACCAAAACCAAAGCCGAAATCGAAACCGGCGGTGAAAGGCAAGGCAGCATGATCAAACACATCGTCATCTGGAAACTCAAGGATGCGGCGCATGGCAACGACCGTGCAAGCAATGCACGCCTGGCCCAGGAAAAGCTTGAAGCCTTGCAAGGCCAGATCCCGGGCCTGCTCAAGATCGAGTGCGGGCTCGATTTCTCCGCCACTGGTGCCAGCGGTGACCTGGTCTTGTATTCGGAGTTCGACAGCCGGGAATCCTTGGCGGCCTACCAGGTGCATCCATTGCACCAGGCGGTCGTGCCTTTCGTTGCCGAGGCCACCCTTGATCGGCGCGTGGTCGACTACGAAATCTGACATGCGGTTCAATCGTTCCTGAACGGCGACTACTGAAGGGCCTGAACTGTGGCCAAATGCCACGCATCCGCTTTGCAATCAAGCGGTAGTCATGAAAACACACCAGAACCATCGATCGCAATCAGGCGCATCGTCCACATGTCCATAGCCCGCCGGGCGCGCAGCGCCCGGTTTCCAGAGGATCGATGCGTTTAGTTCGACTGGCGGCTACTATGTCGCCGCCTAGGTTTTCCATTTCTCAATCGGCGCATGATGATCGAAGATCCGCGATTTGTTCGCGAATTTTCCAAGAACTGGTAATAACTCAACAGGCTGACGTTCCTACACCGCTGCCTACATGTCTAGGAATGAAAATATCCTGCTACGTTTTACGCAGCAGGTTTTCGTTGTGCCGTAGGGCTTAAATTGGCTCCTCGACCTGGGCTCGAACCAGGGACCTACGGATTAACAGCCCGGAGCTCGAACGCTTGCGGATGGCGGTTCAAATCCTCACGCGGCAACCGCAATCCAACGGTACCCATTCACACCGGATTCACACGGATCCGCGCAAAGTGGCGTGCCTATTGGTTCTGCTGTGGGTTCAAATCCCCCCAGCTCCACCATAAACCCTCTGCAAAGAGTTTCTCTTTGCACGCGATCAACCCCGTTCTCCGAGAGGGAAACGGGGTTTTTCTTGTGGACTTCGCTTTCTGCCGTCGGCCCCAGTTTCTCCTATTTTGGCCGTTTTCCGCTCTCTCTTCTCTGTTCCTTGTGGACG
>JANLPN010000590.1:0-20553 GCA_031367285.1 Betaproteobacteria bacterium
GGACCTGGGCAAAGTGTTTGATGCAACGATTGTGGCGATGGCGTCGTTGGCGGAGCCCGGTGAGGCCGGCAACCATATCGTGCGTGTCCAGCACTACATGCGCGCACTGGCGCAAAAACTGAAGGCCTCACCCGGCTACGCGCGCCCGATGTCCGACCGCACCATCAGCCTGTTGTTCCGCGCAGCGCCGTGGCACGACATCGGCAACTCGGGGGTACCGGACCGTATCCTGCTCAAGCCCGGCCCCTTGACGGACGAGGAGATGGACATCGTCAAGACCCATCCAGTGGTTGGCCGCAACGTGATCGACCAGATAAAACAGGCGGCTGGGGTCTCAACCGAGTTTCTGGACACCGCGCAGGAGATTGCCTATTCGCACCAGGAGCGCTGGGACGGAAGCGGCTACCCGCTGGGGTTGGTTGGCGAGCAGATTCCGGTAGCAGCGCGTTTGATGGCCATTGCCGATGCCTACGACGCCTTGACCAGCCACCGCGTATACCGCGAAGGCGTGGCGCACGACAAGGCGGTGCAACAGATTTTCCAGGAGCGCGCCGCCGATTTCGACCCCGATATGGTCGATGCCTTTATTGAAATCCAGGACGAGTTCGCACAGATTGCGCGGCGCTACGCGGACACCGACGTCGACTTCCAGAAACGCATTGACTACATGGCCAAGGCCATCGCCGAAAGCCCTTGATCACGGGTTGTCTCGCGCTACAGCGTAAAAATCTTGCCCGGGTTCATGATGTTGTGCGGGTCCAGCGCGCGTTTGATGGTGCGCATCATCTCCACCGCGCCGGCGCCGGCCTCGGTGACCAGAAAGTCCATCTTGTGCAGGCCTACGCCGTGTTCGCCGGTACAGGTGCCCTCCAGGCGCAGTGCGCGCGTGACGAGCTGGTGGTTGAGCTTTTCGGCTGCCACGCGTTCTTCCGGCTTGGTCGGGTCCAGCAGATAACCAAAGTGGAAGTTGCCGTCGCCCACATGGCCGACCAGGAAATACGGAATGCCCGACGCATCGGCCTCGGCCACCGAGTCCAGCAGGCAATCGGCCAAGCGCGAAATCGGCACACAGGTGTCGGTAGAGATCACCTTGCAGCCGGGGCGCGATTGAACCGCCGCAAAATAGGCGTTATGGCGTGCCGTCCACAAGCGCGTCCGCTCCTCGGGTGTACTGGCCCATTCAAACGAATTGCCGCCCATTTCGCTGGCGATTTCCTGTACCGTCTCCGCCTGCTCCTTGACGCCGGTGGGCGAGCCATGAAACTCCATCAGCAGCATCGGCTCTTCGCGCAGCCCCAGTTTGGCGTAGTTGTTGACGATACGCACCGTGTTGGCGTCTATCAACTCCACGCGCGCAATCGGTATGCCCATCTGTATCGTCTGGATCGTGGTGCGCACTGCGGCCTCGATACTGGGGAAGGAGCAAATCGCCGCCGACACCGCTTCGGGCAGCGGATAGATCTTGAGGGTAATCTCGGTAATCACACCCAGCGTGCCTTCGCTGCCCACCATCAGGCGCGTCAGGTCATAACCGGCGGATGATTTTTTGGCGCGGGTGCCGGTGCGAATGACTTCGCCGCTGGCGGTGACCACTTCCAGCCCCAGCACGTTCTCGCGCATGGTGCCGTAACGCACGGCGTTGGTACCGCTGGCGCGCGTGGCGCTCATGCCGCCAATCGTTGCGTCGGCACCCGGGTCAATCGGGAAAAACAGGCCGGTGCTCTTGATTTCCTCGTTGAGCTGCTTGCGGGTGACACCCGGTTGCACCGTGACGGTCAGGTCTTCCGCGTTGACGGACAGGACCTTGTTCATGCGCCCCATGTCGATGCTGATGCCGCCTTGCACCGCCAGCAAATGCCCTTCCAGCGAAGAGCCCACGCCAAACGGAATTACCGGCACCTTGTGCTGGCTGGCCAGCGCCACCACGGCCGCGACTTCGGCGGTGCTCTCGGCAAACACGACAGCGGCCGGTGGCGGGGAGTCGAACGAGGATTCGTCGCGCCCATGCTGTTCGCGCACCACCAGTGCCGTGGAGCAGCGCTCGGCGAACCTTGCCTTCAGGGTGTCGATCACGGCCTGCGGCACCTCGCGCTGGTGGATTTGCGGCAACAGGTGCAGGGGGCTGGTGGGTGCGTTCATGGGTGGTCTCCGAAGCTAGGCTTGCAGTTTACGCCGGCAAGCGGTGGCGCGAAAGGCGCTGCGCCATACTCGCGAAGGTTCTGACCGTGACGCGCGCGCATATTGCACGACATCCAGCCAGAGCAGATGTAACCCGTTACCGTGACGCCTCGGTGCGCGGCTGCGGCTCGTCCAGCTCCGCTTGAAGCGAGTCCCACGCGACGCGTTTCCCTTCCTGGGCCCTCATTTCCCAAACAAGCCCTTCAACCTCTCCCCCACCTTGTTTCCCAGTGAGGCTCCCGCCCCTGTGCCCACGCCGGGCATTACCAGGGTGCCAAGCGCGGCTCCCACCGTGGCGGCGCGGGTCAAGGTGACGGCAGGTGCATCCAGGGTGCCACCGACCACCAGCGGCACGCCGACGGTATCGCCCAGTGTCGCCGCGCCCAGGCTGACGTTAACGCGGCCGTTCAAGGACCGGTTGGGCGCCATGGCCACGTTGCCACTGGCGCTGAGTGCCCCCGAGCTTGCCACCAGGTTGTTGAGCGTCAGTGCCTTGCCGCTGGTGTTGAGCTGCCCGGCCAGGGTATCCAGCCGAGTCTCGCCGCCGCGGCTCAGGCCTATGGTCTTGACCGCGCGGGCCAGGTCGACGCCATGCAGCACGGCATTGCGCACGGTAAATTGGCCCTGGGTCTGCAGGCCGTCCAGCAAGCTGCCCAAGTTGGATGCCTTGGCGCTGAGCGTGGTGCTTGCGTCCAGCCGCCCGCTCAAAGGGCCAGACCCCGCAACGCCCTTGCCGGCCACGGCACTGAGCTCCACACCCTTGGTCTCCAGCCGGCCTTTGAGTGCAATTTCCCCGGCGCCGGTTGCGGCATCCCGCATCTCCACCGCACCCTCGATAGTCCCTCCGGCGTGGTCGATCTTGACTTCCCACACCGAGGCCTTGCGCGCCAGCCGCAGCTTCGCACCTTGAAACTGGCCCGCCACAATTTTCATCGACAGCGTGTCGGGCAGACCTTCCGGGCCCAGCCGTGCGTCGGCATCAACCGCCGTGGCGCTGCCGCCCGCACTGCGCCAAGTGACCGCATCCAGTACCACCCGGCGCGGCGTCAGGTCGGGAGGGCCGCCTTTGGCCCCGGTTTCCGGCGCCGGGGCGGAGGCGGGCTTCTTCTTGAGTGAGGCCAGCAGTTGATCGATGCCTGCTTGCGGCAGATCGGCCCGGCGCACCAGCAAGGTCGCGAGTTCCAGCCGGCCGGCCAGCAAAGCGCCCAATACCAGCCGCACTTCGACCCGCTCGGCCGCCAGGGCGGGCCGGGTTTGAACATCCACGCCCACCAGCGCCATGGCCGGCACCGGCCACAGGTCCACTTCGACCCGGCCGAGTGTCACGGGCACGCCCAGTACAGCGCTGGCTTGCGCCTGCACCCGCGCCTTGAAGTCGTCGCTGCCAATCCAGCGCTGCAGGGAGAACAGCCCGGCGCCCAACAACAGGGCCGCAATTGCCAGCGCCAGCACCAACCATTTACCCAGTCGCTTCATAGCGCCATTTTGCACCGGCTCCTTGTGTCCAGGCCCCCACCGAAGATCAAGCGCGGGACAGCAAAGTCGGGTTCAAACCGCTAGTATCGAGGGCCCTGCACAACGTGCAGCTAACCCCCTATCCAACCGAGACAACACGCCATGAAACTCTATTACTCCCCCGGAGCTTGCTCACTTTCCCCCCATATCGCACTTGAAGAAGCCGGCCTGGCTTATGAAGCCGTTGCCGCACCCACCAAGACCCACAAACTCGCCGACGGCACCGATTACTACAGCATCAACCCGCTCGGCTACGTGCCGCTGCTGGAGCTGGACGACGGCACCCGGCTGCGTGAAGGCCCGGCCATCGTGCAATACATTGCCGACCAGGTGCCGGCCAAAAACCTGGCCCCGGCCAACGGCACGCTGGCACGTTATCAGTTGCAGTCGTGGTTGACCTTCGTGGGTACCGAGTTGCACAAGAATTTCGGTCCCCTGTTCAACCCGGGTACGGCCGACGACATCAAGACCGCGGCCAAAGACAAAATTGGCGGGCGCCTGAAATGGGTCGAGGGCGAACTAGCCGGCAGGCAATACCTGATGGGTGACACCTTCACGGTGGCGGACGGCTACCTGTTCACGATCCTGACCTGGGCCGCACATCTGGGCATGGACCTGTCGTCCTGTCCCAATCTGGTTGCTTACCGTACCCGCATCGCCGCACGTCCGGCCGTCATCGAGGCCATGAAAGCCGAAGGCCTGATCAAGTAAACCAGAACCGCATGCGCAATTTATTCGATCCCGTGCAGGCCGGAAGCCTGCACCTTGCCAACCGTATCGTGATGGCGCCCCTCACGCGCAACCGCGCGCCGGGCGCGATTCCGACGCCGCTGATGGCCACCTACTATGCGCAGCGCGCCAGCGCCGGGCTGATCATCACCGAGGCCACCGCCATCAGCCACCAGGGCCAGGGTTATGCCGATGTTCCGGGCATCTGGAACGACACGCAGGTGGCGGCGTGGACACCGGTTACCAATGCAGTACACGCGGCGGGCGGCAAAATAGTGATGCAGCTTTGGCATGTGGGCCGGGTCTCGCATGTGGAGCTGCAACCCGATGGCCGGGCCCCCGTGGCGCCTTCCGCCATCACGGCCAAAACCAAAACGGTGCTTATCAAGGACGGTGTGCCCAGGTTTGCGGAAACATCGGAACCGCGGGCATTGGGGCTGGATGAGTTGCCCGGCATCGTGGACGACTACCGCCATGCGGCGCGTTGTGCAGTTCAGGCCGGCTTTGACGGCGTGGAGATACACGCCTCCAACGGCTACCTGCTCGACCAGTTCCTGCGCTCCAGCTCCAACCTGCGCACCGATGCCTATGGCGGCGACATTGCAAACCGTGCCCGGCTGCTGGTTGAAGTGATGCACGCCATCACCCAGGAAATTGGAGGCGGGCGCACAGGCATCCGCCTGTCTCCGGTGACTCCGGCCAACGATGTATTCGACGCCCATCCCCAAGCGCTGTTTGACCACGTGGTGCGCCGGCTTGCGCCGCTGGGGCTGGCCTATCTGCACCTGATCGAAGGCGCAACCGGTGCCGCGCGCGACTACACGCAGGGTGACAAAGCCTTTGACTATGCCGCCCTGCGCACGGTGTACCGCGCCGCCGGTGGCATGGGTGCATGGATGGTCAATAATGGGTACGACCGACCACTGGCCGACCAGTCGGTCGCCGAAGGTGCTGACCTGGTGGCGTTTGGCAAGCCGTTTATTGCCAACCCGGACCTGCCGCGCCGTCTGCGCGAAGGCGCGCCCCTCAACACACCCGACCGCGCCACGTTTTATGGCGGGTCCGAGAAAGGCTACACCGACTACCCTGCGTTGGCCTGAACCCCAGCGGCAGGCCTGCCACCTTGAGCGGATGGCAGGCGCTGCACCAGATCAAGACAGACATGCCCGGACTCGTGCCCATCGTGCACAAACGCGGTGCAAATACCATACCGTTGAATTAAAGATTGCGTACAACGCCTGAAACAGGCTGGCACAGCCTTTGCTTTGAGTTCTGGCATGAACGCCTCCACCGGTTTGCAAAGTGCTGCCATTGAAGTCATACAACTGACCAAGCGCTTTGCGCAGGGCAAGCCGGCCGTGGACAGCGTCAATCTGCGCATTGCGAGTGGCAGCTATTGCTGCCTGCTGGGGCCTTCGGGCTGCGGCAAAAGCACCACGCTGCGCATGATTGCCGGGCACGAGTCGGTGAGCAGTGGCGACATCCTGCTGGAAAACCGCAACATCACCAACCTGCCCGCGGCAGCACGCGGCACGGCCATGATGTTCCAGAGCTTCGCCCTGTTTCCGCATCTCTCGGCGCTGGACAACGTGGCCTTCAGCCTCAAGATGAAGGGCATTGGCAAGGACGAGCGCACCAAAAAAGCCCAGGACTTGTTGGAACGCGTCGCCATGGGGCATCTGGCACAGCGCAAACCAGCCGAGTTATCCGGTGGCCAGCAACAGCGCGTGGCGCTGGCCCGTGCGCTGATTACCCAGCCACGGGTGCTGCTGCTGGACGAGCCGCTGTCGGCACTTGACCCGTTCCTGCGCATCCAGATGCGCGCCGAGCTGCGCCGCTGGCAAAAGGAACTGGGGTTGACCTTTATCCACGTCACCCACTCGCAGGAAGAAGCCATGGCGCTGGCCGACACCATGGTGGTGATGAACCACGGCCTGATCGAACAGGTGGGTTCGCCGCATGAGATCTACAACCGCCCGGCCACCGAGTTTGTCGCGCGCTTCATGGGCGGGCACAACGTACTCGACACCGCGGCAGGGAAAATTGGCGTGCGGACCGACCATATGAAGGTCACCGCGGAAGGCGAGGCCGCGCCCGACAGCCAGCACAACAAACGCGCCGTTGTTACCGACGTGGAATACCAGGGCACTTATGTGCTGCTGGGCTTGCAAAACCCCGGCGCCGCACTGAACGCCAACACGACGGCCGAGATTTCGGTGATGGTGTCAGAGGCTGTTTTTGCGGCGCGCCCCTACGCACTTGGCGAGTCGGTTCAACTGTCCTGGGCGCCCGATGCGGCCCACATGCTGCGGTCGCACTCGAGTGCCACTGCCGCCGCCGCCGTTTGATCACCCCGTACCCAACCACCATTTCCAACCCTGTCTTCGCAAGAAGACTTCACCGTGCCACAAGGAGCCATCACCATGTCCGACTCTTCAGCTACCACCCCCCACGACATCGGCGGCGTGCCGCGACGTGCCCTGCTAAAGGGTACGGCCGGCATCCTGGCCACCGGCATGTTCCCGGCCATCCATGCGCAGGAAAAGATAGTGCTGCGTTACCTGGGCACGGCCGTGAACCAGGACAAGACGATTGCCGACAAGTTCAAGGCCGATACCGGCATCGAGATCCAGTACGTTGCCGTTACCACCGACGACGTAACCAAACGCGCCGTCACCGCGCCCAACAGCTTCGACCTGATCGACACCGAGTACTTCTCGCTCAAGAAGATCGTGCCCACCGGCAATCTCAAGGGCATAGACACCAGGAAGATCAAAAACGCCGACAAGATCACCTCGCTGTTTACCAAAGGCGAAGTAGCCGGCAAGAAGGTGGGTGATCAGGGTACCGCGCCCAAGAAAGTGATTTATCTGGAAAGCGAAAAGTCCAAGGTGTTTGCCAAGAGCCCGACGCAGTTCATGTCGCTGATCCCCACCGTGTACAACGCCGATACGCTGGGCATCCGCCCCGACCTGATCAAGCGGCCGATCGAGTCCTGGGCCGAGCTGCTCAACCCCGAGTTCAAGGGCAAAGCCGCCATTTTGAACATTCCGTCCATCGGCATCATGGACGCCGCCATGGTGGTCGAGGCCAAGGGTATTTACAAGTACCCGGACAAAGGCAACATGACCAAGAAGGAAATCGACCTCACGATCAAGACGCTGATTGAAGCCAAGAAAGCCGGCCAGTTCCGCGCTTTGTGGAAGGACTTCAACGAGTCGGTCAACCTGATGGCCTCGGGTGAGGTGGTGATCCAGTCGATGTGGTCACCGGCCGTCACGGCCGTGCGCACCAAGGGCATTGCGTGCAATTTCCAGCCGCTCAAGGAAGGTTACCGTGCCTGGGCGGCCGGCTTCGGTCTGCCGGCCACGCTGTCGGGCAAGAAGCTCGACGGGGCTTACGAGTTCATCAACTGGTTCCTCGACGGCTGGGCCGGCGCCTACCTGAACCGCCAAGGTTATTACAGCGCCGTGCTGGAGACTGCCAAGTCCAAGATGGAGGCCTATGAGTGGGCCTACTGGATGGAAGGCAAACCCGCCACGCAAGACATCAAGAGCCCCACCGGGGACCTGCTGGCCAAGACCGGTTCCTTGCGCGACGGCGGCAGCTACGAGACCCGCATGGGTGGTATTGCCTGCTGGAACGCCCTGATGGACGAGAACAACTACATGGTGCAGAAGTGGAATGAGTTCGTAGCCGCTTGAAATAGTGCCCCCACGCTTGTCACTTCGTGTACTGCGCTGCCCCCCAAAGGGGGCGCGTTTTGCCTTGGGAACGGCCCGGCGGCAAAACCACCTCTCGAACGGGTAATCCATGAGCGCTGCCGGCACCACCTCACTCCCTTCGCCCACGCCCGCCCCAGGCCGCAGTATTGCAGCCTGGTGGCAGGCGGCGCCGCTGACGCTGGTGTTTGCGCTGTTTTTCCTGATCCCGCTGGCGCTGATCATGATGGTCAGCTTCTGGGACTTCAACGAATACGAATTGTTGCCCGGCTTCACATTCAAAAACTACATCTCCATTTTCGATGGCTGCGGCGATACCTCGGAGATGTGTGTCACTTACAAGACCTACCTGTCCACCTTCAAGTTCTGTCTGCTGGTCTGGCTGATCACGTTGGCAGCCGGTTTTGCGGTGTCCTATTTTCTGGCCTTCCACGTACGCTCCAGCGGCGTGCAGACCCTGCTGTTTGTGTTGTGCACGATCCCGTTCTGGACCTCCAATGTGATCCGCATGATCTCCTGGGTACCGCTGCTGGGGCGTAACGGCCTGGTCAACCAGAGCCTGCTGGGCCTGGGCGTGGTGGATAAACCGGTGGAATGGCTGCTGTTCTCCGACTTTTCAGTGGTGCTGGCTTTTGTGCACCTCTACACCATGTTCATGATCGTGCCGATATTCAACTCGATGATGCGTATCGACCGCAGCCTGATCGAGGCCGCCAGCGACAGCGGCGCATCGACCTGGCAAACCCTGTGGAACGTGATCGTGCCGCTGTCGCGCACCGGCATCATCATCGGTTCGATCTTCGTCATCACCATCGTGATGGGCGACTTCGTCACCATCGGCGTCATGGGTGGCCAGCAAATAGCATCGATCGGCAAGATCATTCAGGTTCAGACTTCTTACCTGCAGTTCCCGCTGGCCGCCGCCAACGCGGTGATCCTGCTGGCCCTGGTGCTGATGATCATCTGGGCCTTGACCCGGCTGGTGGATATCCGCAAGGAGCTGTAAATATGACCCCCACGCTTGTCACTTCCCCGGAATCGGCGGGAGCCGATTTCGGAAGTACTGCGCTGTACGTGCCGTCGACAGAGGCGGCGGCTCTTCGGCCTGTCCAAGCCTGCGCTGGCAGGCTCGGAGCCGCAGGCCTCAGCCCCGAGGGGGCCATTGTCGCCTTGGGACGGCCCCGCGGCGACTGCATATGAACGCCGAAAAACACTCCGCGGGTTTCTGGCTGCTTGCGCTGTTCTTCGCGCTGTTTGTGCTGTTCATGTACGGGCCGATGCTGGTGATTGTGGTGCTGAGTTTCCAGGGTCCGGAGGGCGGGCTGACCTTTCCGTTGCGCGGCCTGTCGCTGCACTGGTTCTACAAACTGGCCGAAGGCCTGGGGGTGGTGGACATTGGCGCCGCGCTGCGCCGCTCACTCGGATTAGGGCTGGCCGTGATGGTTTTCACGGTGGTGTTGTCGGTGCTGGCCGGGCTGGCATTTCGCAAGAAGCTGGCCGGCGGCAATGCATTGTTCTTCATCGTTGTGGCGAGCCTGATCATGCCGTCCATCATTGTCTCGCTGGGTATCGGGCTGGAGTTCCGTCTGCTGGACACCGGCATCAAGAAGACGCTGGAAGCCTTTGGCATGCCGGGCGTGCTGGAGTCCTACGGCACGGCCTTGGGGCTGTTCACCTCGGCGCTGGGTGCGCACCTGACCTGGACGCTGCCGTTTGGCCTGCTGATCATGTTTGCCATCTTCAACCGCTTCAACCCGGCTTATGAAGAAGCCGCGCGCGATCTCGGGGCCACACCGTGGCAAGGCTTCCGCCACGTGGTGCTGCCGCTGATCGCGCCGTCGGTAGTGGGTATCGGCATGTTTGGCTTTACCCTGAGCTGGGACGAAATCGCCCGCACCTCGCAAGCCATTGGCGATGTCAATACTTTGCCTCTGGAGTTGCAAGGCCTCACTTCCACCGTCACTACGCCATCCATCTATGCGCTGGGCACCGTCACCACGGTGGTGTCTTTCCTGGTGATGGGGCTTGCCGTCGGTTTGGGCAGCCTGCTCGCGCGGCGCCAAAAACGCTCTTCCTGAACCGTTTCCTGCCGTGGTACAACTCACGGACGCGCCTGGTTTGCGGGCGTAGTGCGCGCCGGCCCCCCGAGGGGGCTGAGGTCCGCGGCTCCCAAGCTGCCTGCGCAGCTTGGGACGGGCCGAAGAGCCATTGCCTCTGGCAATGGCACTACCAAGAAAACTTGGGAGCGGCCCGGCGTTTTCTCATGAGGAGACATTTGCGTGAAGTTGAAAATGGCCCCGAACTCCGTGTTCGCAGTACTGCTGCGTTCCCCGTGGTGGATCAGTTTTGCCATTGTGGCGGCCGTGTCCCTTGCCGCGCGCGCCCTGCTGCCGGAGCAGTATGTGGTATTCGGCGTCATGGGCGCTTTTCCATTCTTGCTTATCGGCTTCGTCGCCGCGTTCCGTCAGTACCGGGCCATGGGTCCTGACAAGGTGGCGCAAACGCTGGAGACAGCCTCCACCATGTCGTGGCGGGATTTCTGCAAGGCCTTGGAGCAGGCTTACCAAAAGCAGGGCTTCCAGGTCACGCGGCTGGACGGGCAGGCCGCGGACCTCTTGCTGGCCAAGGCCGGGCGCAGCAGCCTGGTAGCCGGCAAGCGCTGGAAAGCCGCCAACCATGGTGTAGAGCCCTTGCGTGGCCTGGCGGACGCCAGGCGAGTACAGGATGCCAGCCACGGCATCTACATCACCCTTGCCGACGTGAGCGATAAAACACGCCGGTACGCCGCCGACAACCAGATCGAACTGCTGCATGGTGCCGCGCTGGCCCAGTTGCTGGGTGAATTGGCAAGCTCCAGAAAGCGGTAGCGATACGGCAGGTTCGGCTCCACGGCTCGCGCGGTGCGGGACACTGGGCCCGGCCGACACCTCGGTACCGCGGCTTTACAAACTGTTATCAAGCCGTCATGGCGCAGATACACGGGGCATGCAAACTGCCTTTCAACCTGACGCCACTTCTGAGTGTTCAGGCTTCTTCAAAAGGAAGTTCCCATGAAATCTTTATTCAAACCTTTGCTGGTCTCCGTAGTGCTGGCCACCGTCGGCCTGGGCGCTATGGCCCAGGGCGCGGGTGGTTCTGCTCCGCAGCCGGGCGGCATGCCGCACCATCGCCACATGGACCCGGCCAAGATGCAGGAAATTATGGCCAAGCGCCAGGCCGAGCTCAAGGCCAAACTCAAACTCACCGCCATCCAGGACGGGGCCTGGGCCAGCTACGTGGCAGCCATGCAGCCGCCGGCCGACATGGGCTCGCGAATGAACCCCGAGAACCGCAAGAAGATGCACGACGAGATGGAAAAACTCACTACGCCGGAGCGCATCGACCGCATGAACGCCATGAAGGCACAACGCGACGCCGACCTGGCCAAACGTGGTGCAGCCACCAAAACTTTTTACGCCGCCCTCAGCCCCGAACAGCAAAAGGTATTTGACGCCAACGCCATGCGCCACGGCCCCGGTGAACGGCATGGCGGTCACGGCAAGCCCGCACAAAACGGCTGAGAGAACAGCCAGCGCGCTCCCACCTAATCCCGGTGGCGCGCTGCTTCAAGCCAGCAGTTTTTTCAGTTCTCCGCTGGCGAGCAATTTCTCTACATCGTCAGCGCCACCCACCAGCGTACCCCTGACAAATACCATGGGAAACGTGGGCCAGCCGGTCCACAGCTTGAGCGCATTGCGTTTGCGCCAGGTGTTCAGGTAGCTGCCGTATTCCAGATAGTGGTAGGCAATGGACGCCGCATCCAGCAATTTGCGCGCTTTCCTGGGCGCCGGGTTCTGAGCCATGCCCACCACGACCAGCTTGTGTGCGGCCACGGCCGCCTGCACCTCGCGCACGATGTCTTGCTGGTGGTTTGCGATCTTTTCGCGGATTGCCGTGTGGATATGGGCTTCGTCGAGAATTGGGCGGGGCATGGCGGCTTCCTGTAAAAAATCCAAGACCAATTATGTGTTCAGCCAATTGGCCGGATGCCAATCCACCAGCCGTGCAGCCAAAACGCGAATAGGGCCCACGCCAGAGCACCCACAACCACCGTCACCAGGGTTGCCGAGGCTTTACCGGGCGCGTAGACGGTGGCCGCCACCCGGTCGCGTCGGCGTGCAGCACGGAAATTCATTACCGCCCACACCAGAAACGAGCCAAACAGCAACACGTGCGCCACATTGCCGTTAACCAGCAAGTGCGCCAGTGCCCATACCTTGACCGCCAGCACCATCGGGTGGTGCAGCCTTGCCTTGATACCGTTGCCGGGCACGTAGGCCGCCGCCAGCAGCACGAAGGCCAGCAGTGTCAGCAGCAGCGCCAGGTGGCGCAGCGCGGGCGGCGGGCTCCATAGTTGCACCGGCTGCGCACGCGCCAAGCCGAAGCCCCAGACGATCAAGGCAAAACCCAGCAGTGATGCCAGCGCGTAGGCGCCTTTCCAGGGCTGCGCTCCAATGCGGGCAATGGTTTGCGTGCGCCAGCTTTCCGCCACGATGCGCACCGAGTGCACACCCAGAAACAGCAGCAAGCCAAGAATCAGCAATGTCATGCGCCCAGCACCCGGTTTTTGCCGGCACGCTTGGCCGTATACATGGCCTGGTCGGCACGTTTTATGGCAGATGCGCCGTCTTCATCGGTGGAGACCTGGGCTACCCCGGCGCTGAAGGTGATCATGATCTTTTCCGTGCCGGCCAGAAAGAAGCGTTTGGTCAACTCGCGCTGCAAGCGGGTCATGGCCTCGATACCCCGTTCCAGGGGGGTGTCGGGCAAAACGAAGACGAACTCTTCGCCACCATATCGCGCCAGCGTATCCTGCGGCCGCATGCATTCGCGTGCCACCTGTGCCAGATGGGCCAGCGCCTGGTCGCCCGTGGTATGGCCCAGGCTGTCGTTGATCTTCTTGAAGTTGTCGATATCGAGCAGCGCCATGCACAGCGGTGTTTCCTTGCGCCGCATGTTGGACACTTCGCGATTCAGGGCCTCGTCCAGCCCTTTGCGGTTAAGCGCGCCGGTCAGCGGGTCATGGCGTGCCTGGGCGCTCACGCGGTCCAGTTCCACATGGAGCTTGGCAATTTCCGCCTCGGTGGCCTGGGCATGTTCGCGCATGCCGTTCAATTCGTTGCGCGCGCTCAACGAGTCCTGGGCCATGCTGCGCGTGGCGCTGACCACCTCCTTGAGCACCGGGGTCAACTCCTCAAAACTCTTGGCCTGCTCTATGAGTTTGGCGTGTTCTTCCATCTTGCCGCCATAAGCGCCGGTGGAGTCCGTCATCACGGACAGGCGCTCGATGAAGGTGCTCAGCATCGAGCGCATCTCTTCCTGCGCCTCAACCGCACGGCCCTTGGCCTCGGCCTGCTTGAACATCACGTCACGCAGGCGGCGCTCCACGTCATCCAGCCGGCGCAGCGTAATGGGGGGCGTGGCCGCACTCATGAGGGCGTCCACCTGCCCCTTGAGCCAGCGATCATCCAGGCTCAGGTCGCTGATGTTCTCCATGATCAGACGCAGCAGATGCAGCAAGGTGGTCTTGATCTCGGCCTGGTCTTCCGCGGCAAAAGAGACCCGATGGCTGAACGTGCTCAACATCTGCTTCACGTTCACGATGTCGGCGCCGGGCTGGCGCATCGCCTTGAGCAATTCCTGCGTCTGCTCGGAAAACCTTGCATCGTCGGTCCCGAGCGCCGGCCGGGAGAACTCGATCAGACGCGCAATCTGCTCCAGGAAATCGGCCGTCAGGGCCGGAGCGCCGTTACCGGCGGTCGGCGCCTCCCCCACTACCGCCAGCTCACCGGGGGCCAGCGCACCGAAGCCGGATTGCGGGTCGGTCGCGCCGGCACGGGGGCTGAAGCTGCCATAAGCCACGAGGGCGTTGCGAACGCCCTCCCAACTCAACTGGGTCGCCGAATAGTCAAGCAGACCGCGCTGTTTTTGCTGGCCCGGGGTTTTGGCCGGCAACTCGTGCGCGATCTTGCGCAACTGCTCGACCGGGAACGGCGGGGTATTGGGCAAGCCCCCGATCTCGTTGAAAACGGCCTGGTAGTTGGCGGGCGTCGGCGCCAGCTTCCTGATGATCAATTGCTTGAGCGTCTCTCGCGCCAGCTCCGGAGCCGTCTTCTCACCCATGTGTTCTTGCCCTTCAGTTTGCCTGTCTCAAGCCCAAAAACCGCTGCACTTCGGCCACCGTCCGCACTGGGTCTTCCTGTTGCGGCAGGTGACCCAGGTCGCCGAACACCACCAGCCTTGCGCCAGCGATATCGCGTGCAAACCGCTGGCCCGATGAGGGCGGAATCAGGCGGTCCCGGCCACCCCACAGCACCAGCGTTGGCACGGTCAACTCCTTGATGCTCCGGGAATCGTCCACCGCCGCCACATCCATGCGGTATCCCAGCGCCCGCCGGTTGCCCGCGCGCAAGGCCATATCGTAATACCGCTCCACCAGCTCCGGTGTCACCTTTGTCGTGTCGCCGTAAACGTTGCGCACGCTGCTTTGCACCAGGCCGCGCGGCAGCACATGTTCGAGCATCCAGCGGCCACTCTTTGCGCGCGCCAACCGGAACGCGAGCGGCACCTCCGTCGGGGCCATGGGGTAACCTCCCGCGTCCACCAGAATCAGCTGCTGCACCCGCCGTGGCGCCGCAAGCGCGCTGGCCCAGGCGATCTGCCCACCCAGCGAATTGCCGGCCAGCACGCAGCGCCGCACCCCCAGCCGGTCGAGCACGGCGGTAGTGAAGCGAACATAGCGCGCAATCGAATAATCATTACGCGGATCGGGCCCGGTCAAGCCAAAACCAGGCAGATCAAAACGGATCACCCGCCGCTGCAGCTTCAATACAGCCACCCAGGCATCCCAGGTGTGCAAGCTGTCCGAGGTGCCATGCACGAGCACCAGCGGCACCGGGTCGTCGCGCGGGCCTTCGTCGCGCAGGTGCACCTGCATGCCATCGATCAACATGAACTGCGACGGCGGCGGCGCCCAGCGGCCGCGGAGTTCGTCCAGTGATTTGTCGGGCGCCCAGACAGCGACCAAGCCTGCCAGTGCAAAAAATACCGCGCCTGCGAATACCAACAAGCAAGATTTGATCAACAGGCGCATTGCCACCACTGTAGCCGTTGCGCGTCCGGCGTGCCCGGGCAACAACGCTGGCGTCAGGGCGCCGCCACCAGGCGCAGGAAGGTAATCTCCGAGGCTACGCCAAACCGCTTGGGCGGCCCCCAGTAACCGGTGCCTCGGTTGGTGTACACCCACAGGCCTTGCAGGCGGTCCAGACCGGCAGTGAACGGCTGCTGGAAGCGCACGAAATGGTTCCACGGCCAGATCTGGCCGCCATGGGTATGGCCGGACAGCTGCAACTGGAATCCGGCCTCGGCCGCCAATGCGGCGCTGCGTGGCTGGTGCGCCAGCAGCAGCCGGGTCGACACATGGTCCGGAGCGCCGGCCAGTGCCGCCGCCGGGTCGCTGCGGTGCGATTCAATGAAGCGGTGCGCGCTGAAATCGGCCACACCGGCCACCACCAGGGACGCACCAGCCAACGCTTTGTCGTCACTCGCTGCCGTGTGGTGCAGCACCACGTGCTGGTTGACGAGTACCTGCACGCCCAGACGGCGCAGCTCGGTGATCCAGGATTGCGCGCCCGAGTAGTACTCATGGTTGCCGGTTACGAAAAACGTGCCGTGCCGCGACAACAGACCGGCGAGTGGCGCCACATGGGACGCGAGCTCCGCTACGCTGCCATCCACCAGATCGCCGGTCACTGCCACCATGTCGGCGCCCAGCGCGTTCACGCGCTCCACGATCCGCTGCAGGTAGGGGCGCCGGATCGTCGGGCCGATATGGATGTCGGAGATCTGCGCGACCGTGAAGCCATGCAATGCGGGCGGCAAGCGGCTGATGGGCACATCAACCCGCACCACGCCGGCCGTACGGCGCGCGCGCCAGAACCCCCACACGGTGGCTAACAGGGCAAGCAGCGGCACGGCCGCCGCACTGAGCGCCTGCACGGTGTCCAGCGATGGCCGTGTCACACCCAGCAGGTCCAACACGCAAAACAACAGCCACGCCACCACCAGGAAAAAATCGCGCAGCAGCGTCAGCACGAAAAGCGAGGAGAAAAGCCCCATGCACAGCAGGCCCAGCCATACGGCTATGACCACGGCCACGGTCGGGGACGGGCGGCGTGTCAACTTGAACGCGGTTGGCGTCAGCAACGCCGAGGCCACCAGCAGCGAACCGGTCAGCCAGCCGCTGACAGGCCAGCCAGCCAGCAAATCAAGCGGCGGTATGACACGCCAGCCTATCCATGCATGCAAGGCGGCAAATACCAGAGTGATGGGTAAAAAGGGCATGGGGCGAGTCGCAGAGTTTAGGGCCTGCCGGGGCCCTGCCCGAATGCAGCCTACAAACCCTGCATGTGCGAGTGCCGCAAGAAAACGCCCAGAATTTGCCGCTCGCGCCCGCTCAGAAGCCCGGCGCCGGTGGCCGCGCTGCGGCATCGCTCGACGCGCCAGATGATCTGGTCATAGACCTCGTCGCGGCTGCACACTTCAGCCAGGCGGCCGGTCAGGGGCCATTCAATGTGGCAATCGTCAGAGACAACGACCAGCACGTCCAGCCCAAGCTGGTCGAAAAAGCCCTTTTGCCGCACCCGTTTGTCGAGATGGGACTTCAGCAGCAAAGCCTGCACGTAGGCGCTGGTAATCGGTGAACCCACGGCTACTGCAACACCATCTACCCACTGCCGCCACTGTCCATCGTCGTTGATCTGGACACGCCCCACCGCGTCGTTGCGCTGCAGCACGATCAAGCCATAGGGATGCAGCAGTAGGTGGTTGATCTGCGCGACCGCATTGTCGGCAAACAACCGCAGGCCATTGAGTACGTCGATTTCGGTGTGGCGGCGGAAAAACCGCCGCAGGCAATAAGCCACCCGGTCCGCGGAGACGCGGGCGGCCATTTCATCCTGGCTACCGTGGCGGAATGGGTCAAGCTCTTTCAAGATCATGACAACGGTAACCCTCTTGTTCACGCCGGGCCAACGCCACCGCGCGGCGCAAGGCCCAACGACCGCCTTACCTGGGCGCGGGTTTGCTCAATGGCCGGTGCAACGACCGCAAAAACTCGCCCAACCTGCGCCGCTCCGATGACGTCAGAACACCCGACGCAGCGGCCGCCCGGCGGCACTGCGCCACGCGCTGGGTTACGCGTTCGTGCACCTGGTCCGCGTTGCAAATCTCCACCAACGGACCCGTGGTCGGCCACTGTATGGTGGCGGTGTCGGGCACGGCCACCAGAATGTCGAGCTCGATCGCGTCAAAAAAGCCTTTCTGTTTGACGTTCTGGTCCAGAAAAGCCTTGAGCGACAGGGCACGCAAATAGGCTCGCGTGATGGGCGAACGCATCTCGGACGGAGCATCGTCAAGCCAGCGTACCCATTGGCCGTCGTCCTTGATCTGGACCCGGCCCACGAGGTTGTCGCGCTCCACCACCAGCAGGCCATAGGGGTGCAGCAACAGATGGTCCACGTGGGTCACCGCGTTGCCTGAACCGACCCTCAGGTAATTGAGCACGTCAATTTCTTCGCTTTTGCCAAAAAAGCGGCGCAGGTGGTAAGCCATGCGGTCCTGCGCGATCCGGCCCGCAATCTCATCCTGTGTGCGGCCGTGAAACGGGTCCAACTCCTTCAATACCATGGCATCCACAACCCTGTTGTTTTGTAAGCTGTCCGCAGACCTTCTGGGGGCCGGCTCCCGCAACCAGATAGTAACTGCGACTGCATGGCTCGCTCCTCAGCAGGCCGAGGGGAGCGCTGGTCTGTGCTTCATACACAGGAACCGTGCCAGCCGGCTGCGCTGCTCAGTTACCAGCAATCCCGGCCCGACACCCATGCCGCGGTACTGCGCAATACGCTCCTTGACACGTTTGGGCACCTCGTCAATCGTGCAGACCTCCACCAGAGCGCCTTTGCTTGGCCACTCGATGGCGTCGGTGTCGGGCACGGCCACCAGCACGTCCATCTCCACCCGCTCAAAAAACCCCTTCTGGTGTACCTTCTTCTCCAGAAACGCCTTCAGGGACAGCGTCTGAAGATAGGCCTGCGTGACCGGCGAACGGATAACCTGCAACTGGTTGCGGTGCAGACGAACCCAGAGCCCGTCTTCCCTGACCTGCAGCGGGCCCGATACGCTGGTGCTGTCAACGACCATCAGGCCGTACGGATGTAGCAACAGGTGGTCCATCTGGGTGACGACTCCACCGGTAGACACGCATAACTGGTTGAGCACATCCACTTCACCGCTGTTGCCGAAGTAGCGCTGCAGGTAATACGGCATCTGCTCCAGCGCAGTGCGCCGGGCAACGGCCGACTGGTCCTGCCAGTCGAGCGGGTCCAGCTCCTTGAAGATCATGGCTGCCCAAGCGAGCGCCGCGAGCGCACTGCCCGCGCCAGGTTTTGCAATACCGGTATGGTTTGCACCATGCTGATGCATGCGTCGGTAACCGACACACCGTGCCGGAGCGGCGTACCCGGAACAATATCCTGGCGGCCTTCTTCAAGGTTGCTTTCGACCATCATCCCGATGATGCGGTTGTCGCCCGACGCCACCTGGGCAGCAACATCGGCCGCCACGTCGATCTGGCGCCGGTGCTGCTTGCTGCTGTTGGCATGCGACACGTCCACCATCAGCTGTTCGCGCAAACCGGCGGCCTTGAGCAGGCCGCACGTGTCGGCTACGTCGGCAGCACTGTAGTTGGGTGTTTTGCCGCCGCGCAGGATGACATGGCAATCGCTGTTACCCCGGGTCTCAAACACTGCCGCCTGGCCCATCTTGGTCATGCCCATGAAAGCGTGGCTGGCGGACGCCGCCTGAATGGCGTCCGTGGCCACCTTGACGCCGCCATCGGTACCGTTCTTGAAGCCCACCGGGCAACTCAGGCCGGAAGCCAGCTGGCGGTGGCTCTGGCTCTCGGTGGTTCGCGCGCCGATGGCGCCCCAACTGACCAGGTCGGAAATGAATTGGGGACTCAGCAGGTCCAGAAATTCGGTTCCCACCGGCAGCCCCAGCGCCAGTATGTCGAGCAGTAGCCGGCGCGCCATTTCAAGACCCTCGTTGATGGCAAACGTGCCGTCGAGGTGGGGGTCGTTGATATAACCTTTCCAGCCCACCGTGGTGCGCGGCTTTTCGAAGTACACCCGCATCACGACCAACAGATCGCCCTGCAGCGCATCGGCCTGCGCCTTGAGTTGGCGTGCGTACTCCATGGCCTGCCCATGGTTATGAATCGAACACGGCCCCACGACTACAACCAGCCGGTCGTCGGTACCTTGCAATACGCGCGAAATGGCAATACGGCTTTGTTCCACCAGCGCCAGCGCAGCCACCGGCACGGGCAGCCATTCCTGCAAAAGCGCGGGGGTAATGAGTGGGCGCACCGCGCCAATACGCGTATCGTCGATACGCGTGGCATCCTGCGTGGCCAGCGGGGTGGCGGGGGTATGGGCGTGCGTGTTCATCCATGAATTGTCGCCATTTTCTGGCCATCGTCCAGCCCGCGATGGGCTGTAATACGGGGCTGCATGACTGAAAACAAACGCGCTACCGACTCCCGGATCAACCCCCAGCCAGGCGGCTTGACGGACCTGATGCACGACAGCGCCTGGCGGGCTCCGGTGACGCTGGGACTGATGGCCTGCAACATCGCGGTGTTTATGGCCATGCTGGCATTCGGTGCCGGGCTGTGGCACACGTCGAACGGCGTGCAACTCGCCTGGGGCGCCAATTTCGGGCCAGCGACCCAGGACGGCCAATGGTGGCGGCTGTTCACCGCCATGTTCCTGCATTTCGGGGTTGTGCATCTGGCACTGAACATGTGGGCGCTTTGGGACGTAGGGCGGCTGGTGGAGCGGCTGCTTGGCCGGACGCGATTCCTGTTTCTCTACCTGGCCAGCGGCGTATGCGGGAACCTTTTGTCGCTGGTAGTGCAGGGCAACCAGGCCGTATCGGGTGGCGCATCGGGTGCAATTTTTGCCCTGTACGGGGCCTTGCTGGTGTTTTTGTGGCGTGAACGCAGACAAGTCGATAAAGGAGAGTTTCGCTGGCTCTTTGGTGCTGCTGGCGTGTTCACCGTTTTTGCGCTGGTCATGGGGCACCTTGTGCCTGGCATTGACAATGCCGCGCACGTAGGTGGCTTGGTGGCCGGTGCGTTGCTGGCGCGTGTGCTGGCGAGGCCGTGGGCCACCGGCAGCCCGCGCGCGCAAAGCGGCCGATGGATGGCGGGAACGCTGCTGGGCGCAGTGACGCTGCTGCTGCTGGCCCGGATCCCTGCACCCAGCTACCGCATGGGTGACGAGTTGCGCGCCCGCGAGGCGATTCGCCA
>JANLPN010000018.1:0-3795 GCA_031367285.1 Betaproteobacteria bacterium
CATGGCCATGGCGGCGCGGTCATTGTTGCGCTGGCGCTCCTGGGCCTGCATAACGACGTGGGCTGCAGTTATGCACCCAACTCCCTGGGCGAGCGCTACCACTGGTACAGCTCCACCGGCTGGATCATGTGGAACGCACAGGCTTACGGCTTGTTGCTGGGCACCACCTGCTGCATTTTTGACGGCAACCCCGGTGGCAGCACGGTGGACGCGGCGGGCAATAAGGCGGCACCCGACTGGACCACCTTGTGGCGTTTCGCATCCGACGCCGGAGCAACATTCTTTGGCGCCGGCGCAGCTTTTTTTACCAATTGCATGAAGGCCGGAGTCGATCTGTCATTGTGTGGCGATCTGACCGGCGTGCGTGCGCTGGGCACCACTGGCTCGCCACTAAGCGCGGACGCGCAGGCCTGGGGTACAGCGCAACTCGCGCAGCTTGGAACCCCCGATATCTGGTGGTGCAATATGTCCGGGGGCACGGATTTTGCCGGGGCATTTATTGGTGGCAACCGCGAATTGCCGCTGGTCCCTGGCGAGATGCAGTGCCGCTTGCTGGGATGTGCGGTGGAGGCCTGGAACGAACAAGGCCAAGCCGTGACCGAGGCGGTGGGCGAGCTGGTCTGCACACAGCCCATCCCCTCCATGCCACTGTACTTCTGGGGCGACAACGGCAACCAGCGGTATCTGTCGAGTTATTTCGACATGTACGCGGGCGTCTGGCGCCATGGCGACTGGCTCAAGATCGGTGCCAACGGCGGTTGCGTGATCTATGGCCGCTCCGACGCCACCATCAACCGCCATGGCCTGCGTATGGGCACCAGCGAGTTGTACAGCGCCGTCGAAGCCTTGCCCGAGGTGCTCGACTCCCTGGTGGTGGACCTCGAATACCTGGGCCGCGACAGCTACATGCCGCTGTTTGTGGTGCTGCGCGCGGAGCGGCAACTCGATGACGTCCTACGCGCCAGGCTCAACGACGCGATCAGAACCGCGCTTTCACCACGCTTCGTGCCCGACGCCATATTTCAGGTGGCCGAGATACCCCGCACCTTGTCCGGCAAGAAGCAGGAGTTGCCAATCAAGAAATTGCTGCTTGGCCAGCCGCTGGACAAAGTGCTTAACCGCGAGGCGATGGCCAACCCGGGCTGCCTGGACTGGTATGTGCGGTTTGCGCACGGACGCGGCGCCGGTACGTAGCGCCAAACGCGCCCGACGCGGCTTGCCGGGCTATTTTTCGACCTGGTGCATGCTGGCAAGACTCAGCAGCGCCGAAACAACCTCGGGCTTGAACCCCACCCGGGCATTGCCAAACCCGTCGCCCCCATTCATGACCAGTTTCTGGATGTATTCGACGCAATCACGCGTACCCCAAAAAAGCCGGATGGCTTTCGCAATGCGTTCATGGTGCCTGGTAATTATGTCCATTGCATGGTCAATACCCACCTGGCGTGGCAACTCGTGCAAGGGCATAGGGCGGGTTGCCAGCTCCTCTTCTCCCAGGTTCAGCGGCGGAAAGCCGGGGGATTGATCTTTGCGGACTGTCGCCATCGTGGGCCTCCAATACTTGAGCGAAAAGTTGCTGCCGAGCCTTCCGTGGCGCGGCGTTCAGGGCGGATTATGGGGTTGATCATCGGTTTCAACAATTTTTGGCCGGCCGGTGTGGCAAAACCGGAACCCCAGCGCAACACCGCACCGAATCACGCACTGCCACGCGCCGTCTTCAGCAGCCACGCGGCAAAGTTATCGAGCACCGGTTTCGAGTCTGTGCGCTCGGGCATGACCAGGTAATACGAACGGTCCCCGTGCAACACTTGCCGGCATGCCAGCACCAGCTCGCCCCGGGCCAGCTCGGCCTCGACCAGCAGGCGCGGCACCAGCGCCAGCCCCATGCCGTGTGCGGCTGCGGCTGCAGTCATGGAGAACAACTCATAACGTGGCCCGGACAAGGCAAACGGGGCGGCGACGCCCGCTGCCTCAAACCATTGCCGCCAAGCTTGCGGCCGGGTGCTTTGTTGCAACAGCGGCATATTGGCCAGGTCCGCGGGCGCAACTTTGCGCGCCGAGCGCAGCAGGCTGGGCGAACACACCGGCACCATGTCTTCACGCACCAGCAACACCGACCGCGTGCCGGCCCAGTTGGCGAGCTGTTGCGGTGTGCCGGCATACAGCGCGGCGTCGAACTCGGTGTCGGCGAACAGGAACGGGCGCGTGCGGGTTTCAATATGCACCACCAGCTCCGGAGACAGGCGGGCCAGTTCGGGCAGGCGCGGGATCAGCCAGCGGCTTGCAAAGGTGGGCACGGCGGCCAGCGTAATCGAGCGGCCCGCTCCTTGTCCGGACATGGCCTCCAGCGTGTCGCGCTCCAGCGCATGCAGGCGCGGCGCAATCTGGCGCGCGTAGTCGGCACCCCGTTCCGTCAGCGCCACGCCGTGGCGCGTGCGGCGAAACAGCGCCTGGCCCAGGAACCCTTCCAGGCCCGCAATTTGCCGCGATACCGCGCTCTGGGTCAGTGCCAGCTCTTGTGCGGCGCGGGTGTAGCTTTCATGCCGGGCGGCGGCATCGAAACACGCCAAGGCCTGCAGGGACGGGATTTTGCGCCGCATGATGTGCCAAATGTACACAACTTGGTGCGATTGCAGCCATGCCATCAAGGGTGCAGGTCACCGCTTGCCGTACCCATAAGTTCTATAAGCGCATATCTTGATTCCGATTTTGCGGTTGTGCCGGATGCCCGCAGCCACTACGATTGGGAACCCGCACCACTTCGGTCCGTTGAGGACACACCATGTTGCCTTGACACCGCGGTCTGTCCCGCCCACTACAGGAGATCCCATGGCCCACGCCGCATTCAATTGGCAAGATCCGTTCTTGCTGGAGTCGCAACTCAGTGCCGAGGAGCGCATGGTGCGCGAAGCCGCCGCCGCGTATTGCCAGGACAAATTACAGCCCCGTGTGATCGAGGCGTTTCGCAACGGCACGACCGAAGTCAGGATCTTTCGCGAAATGGGCGAACTCGGTTTGCTCGGCCCCACGATTCCGGAACAATACGGCGGCCCGGGCCTGAGTTATGTCGACTATGGCCTGATCGCGCGCGAAGTCGAACGGGTGGATTCAGGTTACCGCTCCATGATGAGTGTGCAGTCATCACTGGTCATGGTGCCGATTTTCGAGTTCGGCACCGAGGCGCAACGGCAAAAGTACCTGCCGAAACTCGCCACCGGTGAATGGATAGGCTGCTTCGGCCTGACCGAACCCGACCACGGCTCAGACCCCGGTTCCATGGCCACACGGGCGCACAAGGTGGCCGGTGGCTACAAGCTGAGCGGCTCCAAGATGTGGATCTCCAACAGCCCGATCGCCGACGTGTTTGTGGTCTGGGCCAAGGAGGTCAGCGCCACCGGCCAGGTCGGGCCGATCCGCGGCTTCGTGCTGGAAAAAGGCATGACCGGCCTGAGCGCTCCGGCGATCCATGGCAAGGTAGGGCTGCGTGCCTCGATCACCGGTGAAATCGTGCTGGACAGTGTGTTCTGCCCGGAGGAAAGCGCCTTTCCCGAAGTGCAGGGTTTGAAGGGCCCGTTTACCTGCCTGAACTCGGCCCGCTACGGCATCGCCTGGGGCGCACTCGGCGCGGCCGAAGACTGCTGGCTGCGTGCGCGCCAGTACACGCTGGACCGCAAGCAGTTTGGCCGGCCGCTGGCGGCCAACCAGCTGATACAGAAAAAGCTGGCCGACATGCAGACCGAAATCGCGCTCGGGCTGCAGGGATGCCTGCGCCTGGGCCGCATGAAGGACGAAGGC